>CAYRCA010000155.1:0-8719 GCA_964422565.1 uncultured Acidobacteriota bacterium
GCCACCGTCAGGTAGATGGTGTGGTTGTCACCCGTGAGGCCCGGCCCAAAGCTTTGGGCCTTCCTTTCGTCGATCAGCTCTCGGCGCGCGGAGGCATAGTCCTTGGACAGTAGCTCGATTACCGGCATGTCGTTGAACCCGGGGTCGCCCAGATACTCGTTGAGATCGGCGTAGGCCAGCTTTTTGGCTTCGGTGAAGAAATGGAGG
Source organism: uncultured Acidobacteriota bacterium (assembly GCA_964422565.1). Lineage (GTDB taxonomy): Bacteria > Acidobacteriota > UBA6911 > RPQK01 > JAPXNP01 > CAYRCA01. The sequence continues at coordinate 208 of CAYRCA010000155.1, forward strand.
TGCTCCTTACTGCCGAAGCCGTACTTGCCCAAATCGTACCCTTCGAGGATATTCAGCATCTGCAGCGCCGAGATTCCCTGTCCGTTCGGCGGCAGTTCCCAGACATCAAAGCCGCGGTAGTTGACCGAAACGGGGTCCACCCACTCGGATCGATGCGCGGCCAGGTCCTCGGCCGTCAGGAAGCCTCCAACCTCCCGAATGTGCGCGGCAATTGCGTGAGCGATTTCCCCCCTGTAGAAGGCGTCCGGGCCCTCTTGGGCGATTCTCTCCAGGACGTCGGCCAAATCGGGATTGGCGAAAATCTCGCCCTTGAGAGGAAAGCGGCCTTCCCTGCGAAATACCCTGCAGAACTCCGGGTAGTCGCTGAACTCGACGGCGCCGTCCGGAGCGTAGGAGGCCAACAGGCTGCGCTCCAGGTAGACCATGATATCCGCCACCTCTTGCGCCACGGGGATCCCCTCGCGAGCGTACCGGATGGTGGGGGCCAGGATGCGGTCAAAGGAGAGTTTTCCGAATCGTCCGTGCAGCTCCGCCCAACCGTCCACACAGCCGGGAACCGTCATGGAAAGCGGACCGCCGGCGGGAATGCCCCGCAGTCCCTTTCCTTTGAAGTGGGCCAACGTCAACCCCCGCGGCGACCTGCCGCTGGCGTTGAGGCCCCAGAGTCGCCGTGTTTCCGCGTCCCACACGATGGCGATCAGGTCGCCGCCGATCCCGTTCATCGCGGGATCGGCAAAACCTAGAAAGGCGTTGGCTCCGATGGCCGCGTCAACGGCGCTGCCGCCCTGCTTCAACAGATTCATCGCAACCATGGTTGCCAGTGGATGGTTCGTGGCCGCCATCCCGTTGCGCGCGATAACTTCGGAGCGAGTGGCGAAGTTCCTGCCTGAAAGTCGGTCCTGGGCGTGCGCAAACGAAGGCCACAGCAGGCAAAGGGACAAAGCGAAGATGCATTGGTCTTTCATAATCGGTCTTCCTCGTTTTCGGAAATCGGGCGGCGCCGGCGGCGCGATCAGATTCGTCCGGTCCAGCGCACCATCTGCAGCAGGAACCGCGCGTAAAGGTCGCCCACATCGATCGGATCGCCATCCGGAGCCCGCGCCTTGAGGCGCCCCGAACCCCAGTCCACCAGACCTCCCACCCAGTGCGGCGCGACGTCCGTAGTGCACGCGGTAACGCGGCCCCTACAGAACTGGCCGACCACCAGGAGGGGGTCCGCCTCTTGACGGGGAGCGAAGTCGAACCGACCCCCCTTCCGACAGACTTCAAACCGCACGGCCGTCAGCACCAAGCCAGTCTCCTCTCGAGCTCTCACTCGGTTGTAGCCGCCAATGCAGGGAGGGGTATCGAAGGGCAGATCGTCAACTACGGGGTGACGCAGCACCTGATGGATCAGGCATGGCTGCGGGCAGTTGACGCGGTCGTCCTCATCCACGATTTCCACGGGGAGCGCCTCCGCGATGGGCGTGCCGTAGTATCCCCCGTCGGCGCCGTGAAACGAATCCCATCCGCCGAACATCCAGAGCCCCGCCCCTCCGGAACGGACCTTCTCGACAATACTTTCCATATGCCCCGGACCGAATCGTTGGACGGGGAAGTCACTGATAATGTAGAGCTGGTGGTGTTCGGCAATGAGGCCGTCCTCGGTGTCGCGACCCGACGGACATAATCAAAAGCCAGCCCCGCGTGGTCGAGCACGCCGCCGAGGTAGGCGGCGGCTCGATGAAGATCATCGTCGCCCAAGTAGAGTATCGACCGGTCCATTAAGGCTCCTCCCAAGAGCTTTGCAGCAGATGGAACGGGGATCTCGGTGATCGGTGACCGCCGGGATGGCCCACCGTTTTCGGAATGACTCCCCTGCCCGCCACATGTGGCAAGTAACGGTTTTACCATGTAATCGCCTCGCAGATAATCCCCCGCGCTCCTCCTTTCAGGCCTCCATCTGAACCGGATAATCATTCTTTGCGGGACTTGGAGGAGAGTAGGAGGCATCGATGGTCTCGGCGCCGGAGGCAACGGAACTCTTGCGCGAGGGGAACGCTCCGAGGGAGTCTGACCGCTCGAGGCGTGTCTAGCGGAAAACCCCACGATCCCCGCCGCCGCGACTCGGATCCAGGCCCTCCCAAGGAGGAGGGATTCCATTTGAGAATGAGGAAGGCCTCAAGCTAGACCCCAGTAGTTCGTTTTTGGAACAAGGTTCCACATTCATTGACATCAGTCTCGCGCTTCGATAATCTCGACGGGTCGCGGTGTGGTGGCCCTCGACGGATTCCGTACGGCGCGGACCCGCCGAGATTTTTGGAATGGGCGGGATCGTCTCTTGAGGAAGGGAGGGAACTTGGCATCGAAGATTTCGGGGGTCTGGATTGCTCCCGCGACGCCGCTCACCGAAAACGGTGAGATTCACCTCGACCGTTTGCACGAGCTCATCGAGTACCTACTTTCCGCCGGTGTCGATGGAATCTGTGTGGGCGGCGGCACCGCGGAGTATCCGCGTTTCGATGTTCTGGAAAGAGAGGAACTGATCCGGCGGACGGTGGGCGTCATAGACGGTCGAGCCCGAGTCGTTGCCTCGGTGGGCATGGCGAGTTTCGACCGGGTTCTGAGGTTGGGACGTTGCGCGGCGGACTTGGGCGTCGAAGCGCTACTTCTGCCCCCGCCGCACTTCTTTGTGTATCAGCAGGACGACCTGGAACATTTCTACAGGCAGGCGACCCGACGGCTGCCGCTCTCCTGCCTGCTGTACAACCTGCCCTTCTTCACGACTCCGCTGGAAAGCGAGACCGCGTCCCGGCTCCTCGCGACGGAGGAGGGGATTGTGGGCATCAAGGACAGCAGCGGCGATCCCGCCGCGCTGCGGGAATTGCGGAGTTTGGAGACTGATCGAGATCTCTCCCTGATCATGGGGAACGATGAGCTGCTTTTCGACTCCCTCAAGGCTGGCTGGGACGGGGCCATTTCCGGCTTGGGCAATCTCTGTCCCGAACTCCTGGTCCTGCTCTATCGCTCGTTTCGGGGCGGCGATCTCCCTCTGGCCGAGTACTGCCAGAGGGAGATCGACGAACTGATCGAATGGGTGGTGACGATGCCGGTACCTTGGACCATTCGGAGCGGCCTCGAGGTCAGGGGCATCCCCTGTGGCCCGTTCGCCGTTCCTCCCTCGGCCGCTCGGGTCGCGGCTCTACGAAAATTCCAGGAGTGGTTCGAGCATTGGCTGGACCAGGCGCTTTCGCGCGCGGCCGAGCGTCGAGCGGCGAAGGCGGCCGGGGCGGCAAAGAGACGTTGAGGCGGCGCGATGCATAGCGATTGCGGGGAAACCCTGCGGCGCCTGGCTGAACTGGACAGCCCCACGGTATCGAACGCCGTCGAACGCTTTCACGTCCGGCCGCGGACCGAGGGATACTGCGGTCTCGACATCCGGTGCGTCTTTCCCGAGTTGGGAACTATGGTCGGATACGCAGTCACCTGCACGGCGGACAGCACCACCGAGGAATGGCGAAACCCCGAGGGGCTGTTCCACCTCTGGGAGGCGGTCGAGGCGTGCCCCAAGCCGGCCGTGCTCGTGATCAAGGACATCGGCCGGGACCAAAGTCGGTCCTGCCACCTCGGCGAGGTAATGACGACCACGGCGAAAGCTTTGGGAGCGATCGCGTGCGTCTGTGACGGAGGGCTGCGCGACATCGAGGAGATCCGACGTTTGGGAGGCTTTCAGCTCTTCTGCCCCGGGTTCGTGGTCTCTCACGGAAACCCGGTCATCTCTGAGGTGGGGATCGACGTCGAAGTCAGCGGGCTTCGCGTCCGGCACGGCGACATCCTTCACGGCGACCTGAACGGGCTGCTGACGATCCCCGGCGAGATCGCCGCCCTCGTCACCGAGGAGGTGGAACGAGTGCGGGCAGAGGAGGGGAAGCTTCTGGAGTACGTGAAATCCGCCGATTTCACATTGCGGGGACTCCGGGAACTCCAAGCCCGGTCGGCACTGAACATCGCGTGGCGCGTACGGTTTCAGGCTGCTGCAGCCGAATTCTGTTTGTAGAGGGTTTTCAGAATGTCAACCCACGTGATTCCCGGTTCGGGCGCAACTCGTCTCCTGGCGGTTATTCCGGCCATTGTGGCTGGCCTGAGCGGATTGACCGGCTGCGGGCCCGCCGGGGAACCCCCGCGGCCCAACATTGTCCTGATTCTTGCCGACGATCTGGGTTACGGCGACTTGGGTGGTTATTACGGAGGAGAGGCGAAGACGCCCCATCTGAACCGTCTCGCTCGGGAGGGTCTCCTCTTCACCGACTTCCACAGCAACGGCGCCATGTGCTCCCCCACCCGCGCGGCGTTGATGACGGGACGCTACCAGCACCGCATGGGTATCGAAAGCGCGTTGCCGACGGATTGGGAGAACCGCGGCCTGGGGAGTCCCGAAACCTCGAACGAGATCACCGTCGCCCAGCACCTGCGCGCCGCAGACTACGCCACGGCGGTCTTCGGCAAGTGGCATCTCGGGAAACACCCCGCGAGCAATCCGATACACCATGGTTTCGACGAGTTCCGTGGGCTTCTCTGTGGATGCGGGGATTACTTCACCAGAATCGACCGAGACGGCCACGAAGATTGGTGGCACGATGACATTCGAGCGCGAGAGGACGGCTACACCACGACGCTGATCACCGACCACGCCGTCCGTTTTCTGGAGGCGAACCGGGAGAGACCGTTTTTCCTCTATGTGGCCCATTTGGCCATCCACTTTCCTTGGCAAACACCGGAAGATGGGCACTTCGAGGTTCGCCGGCCCGGCGAGAGCTTCACCAGCAACGATCCGGGGCCTCGGAGCAAGCTGGGTCCACACGCTCCCGAAGCGACCGGCGCCGCAGTGCGTCGAATGATCGAAGAGCTGGATCGAAGCGTCGGTCGAATCGTGGCCAAATTGCACGAGCTTGAACTTGGTCGTCAGACGCTGGTGTTTTTCACTTCCGATAACGGCGGCTACCAACGTTATGCGACGCAGTACACGGAATTGTCCTCCAACGGCCCGCTGCGGGGTCAGAAGACCGAGGTGTGGGAGGGTGGGCACCGGGTGCCCGCCATCGCCTGGTGGCCGGGACGGATCGAAGGAGGCTCGCTCACGGATGAAACGGCCATGACCATGGATCTCGTGCCCACCTTTCTGGAACTCGGCGGGATCGGCCCGCCGCCGGCCGACAGCCCAAACTCGCTTGATGGCGTCAGCCTACTGCGGCTACTCGTTCGGCGCGAGGCGTTACCACCCCGCACTTTATTCTGGCGTGAAAGTGAGGGTATGAGAGGCAAGGCGGCGCGGAGCGGCCAGTGGAAACTCGTCGTACCTCGCCCGGACGGCGCCCCGGAACTCTACAACCTGGCGGAGGACATTGGCGAGACTTGCGACCGGGCCGCTGAGGAACCTGGGCGCGTCGAAGCGCTCCTGGCCGAGTTGGCTGCGTGGGAACAGGAGATTGCCGGTGGCAAACCCTTGGCGGGGGTTCGCTGAGTCGTTTCTCGGTTGATCGCGGCCGCTCCCCGCTGTGGTCCTGCCGTAATCCGCCGCCACGGAGGGCATTGCCATGCTTACCTTACGTTCCGCGAGAGCCGAGTTCATCTTCACCGAAGCCCCGTTTGAGTCGTGCCATGCCTCCACCATTGTCGAGCTTCGCAACGGAGATCTCCTGGCGGCATGGTTCGGCGGGTCCGCGGAGGGGAACCCCGATGTGGATATCTGGGGTACCCGGCGCGCGGGCGGTCGATGGAGCACGCCCCGCAAGTTGGCGAGCGAGCCGGGCGTGGCCTGCTACAACCCCGTGTTGTTTCATACGCGGGAGGGACTCTTGTGGTTGTACTACCGCTTTGGTCCCGATCCGGCACGTTGGGTGTGCGGTCGGCGCTGGAGTGCCGATGACGGCAGGACCTGGTCGGAGGTAGAGTACCTGGGCGCCGGGCTCTATGGTCCGATCCGAGCCAAGCCGCTGATTTTGGAGGACGGGACGATTGTCGGCGGAACCTCCGTGGAAAGCTATCGGTCCTGGGCTTGCTGGATCGAACGGAGTGTCGACCAGGGACGGACTTGGTCGAAATTCGGGCCCATCACGATTTCGCCAGAGTTCGCGTGTTCGAAGGCGTCCCTCGACCTCCCCTCGGAGGTTCCCGGTTCGGACGAGTGGCGACACACCGTGGGCATCATTCAGCCAGCGGTGGTTTCCCTCGGCGGACAACGGTTACGGCTTTACGCGCGTTCCACTTCACGAACGGCGAGAATCTGCGTCGCCGACTCCTTCGACTCGGGGATCACCTGGGGCCGGGCCCGGCCCATCGAGTTGCCCAACCCCAATTCCGGTATCGACGCGGTGGCGCTCCGGGACGGCCGGGTGGTCCTCGCCTATAACCACTCGGACCGCGCCCGCACCCCGCTCAATCTCGCCGTCAGCGGTGATGGGGAACGGTTTCGGATGTTTCGCGTGCTGGCGGACCGGCCGGGAGAGTACTCCTATCCGGCGGTGATTCAGGGCCGAGACGGTAGTCTGCATACCACCTATACATGGAACAGAAAAAGCATTCGTTATGAATCTTTTCAACCCTACGAAATAGGGTGAGTATTTCCTGATTCCACGCCGCACCTTTGATGATACCAAGTGGCCTCGAATCCCAGGGAGACCCGAAACGAGCACTCCGTGACGTCGGCCGGTTCCCGGGTGGAAAGACCGCCGCCTGGGATGTGGTTGCGGAGCTTCAAGACCATCGCCGAACATCCTTCGGGAACGGTTTCAATGAATCTCAGCCCAAACGATCGTTGCCCGCCATCATGCTGTTTCGCGCCGCATCGTGGTCACGCACCAGATCGCCGCAGGTTGGTCCGGACCCACCCCGTGACCCTCCTGGGTCCTTGAATATCCATGCGGCAACCGGGCTGGATGTGAATCGGCTCGCCCGCAGCCTCAATCGGCACCCCCTGGCCTGGGCAAAACGACGGCGTCATGCCGGCGTTTTGCATAAGGCAGCCAAGGGCCCGCGATCCGACCCCAGCCCCACGGGAATGAACTCGCCGCTCATCGGGGCCGCTTTCTCAGGAGCAGCCGCAACTACGGCGTCGACGGCGCACCCCAACACGAAATCCCGCTCGCAAACGCGTGCTTACGCCCTCTCTGCGGCAGCAACTAACGTCTCATCGGCTTTCTCGGCACGGCGGCGCCAGTGGGAGGCGAGCGCCGAGCCGGCGACAGCGCTCCAGGGACCGAACACCGCCGAGGCCATCGCCGCCAGCTCGCTGCGGAGCACGTTGAACGCCAGGCCGGTGGCCATTCCTCCGTTCTGCATCCCTACCTCGATCGCAACCGTCCGACTGTCCACGGCGTTCAGGCCGAAGATCCGGGCGCCGACGTACCCGAGCGTAAAGCCGGCGGCGTTGTGGCACACAGAGGCGGCGAACAGCGCCGCGCCCACCACCAACAATTCGTCTCGCGAAAGGGCTATCGTGATAGCGATAATGATGCAGATGGAGAGCATGGATACCGAAGGCAGCCAGCGGCGCGACCAAGCGTTGAAAAACGACAGGTAGCGGCTGACCAAAAGCCCCGCAATGACGGGGCCGACGATCATCTTCAGGATCGAAACCATCATCGGCCACGCCTCGATAGGTATGTATTGACCGGCCAGCAGTCCCATAGCCAGAGGCGTCATCAGCGGCGACATCATGGTTGAGCAAGCGGTCATGGTGACCGAGAGCGCCAGGTTGCCGCGGGCAATGTAGGCGATCACGTTGGAAGCCACACCGCCCGGGCAGGATCCGACGAGGATGAGGCCGGCGGCCACCGCCGAGGTCAGGCCGAATGCGGCGGCCCAGCTCCAGCCCAGCAGCGGCATGATCGTGAACTGCAGTGCAATGCCGATCAGAACGGCCTTGGGCATCCTGGCCACGCGGGAAAAATCGTCGAATGCCAGCGTGGTGCCCATGCCAAACATGATTAGTTGGATCAGCGGGACAATCAGGTTCCTCAGTTCGAAGCCGCGCCAGGAGATGAACAGCCCCGGAAAGAAGCCGGCGGCTGCGGCAAATGCAAATACGCCGACGGTAAAGGTGAGGCCACGGAAACGCACCGAAGCCCGCGCCGCCGCCGCTAGAGCGACTAGGGAGGTTGTCAAGGTGACGCCCGCCAAGTCCATCAATCCGAACAGCACACCGATCAGCGCGAGCAACCCTCCGCCTGCGGCCGCTGCCAGGAGGGTGGTGGTAACACCGCGTCGAACCCCGAGGCTAATAGAGGGGGAGGGACGGCGACCGGAGGATGGAGTCGCTGGGGACAATCTCACCTCCTGGAGCTTGCGTCTCTAGCGGACAATGGGTGAATCGGGGACGGGCTCAAGACTTGCCGAGGGTTTCGCCTACCGGTACGGCGCGCAGTCGTTCGACCAGCGGCCGGATCACCGCGATCTCCTCGACGGTGGCCCGCGCCTGGGGGCGCCGGGGCGGGCCGATCCGGATACCCGTGGCCACCTCGACTGCCGCCCGAAG
>CAYRCA010000156.1:0-8711 GCA_964422565.1 uncultured Acidobacteriota bacterium
ACCGGAACAGTTGCTCGGCGCCGAAGTCGATTTCCGGACCGACATCTTCTCCTTCGGCGTGCTACTCTTCGAGCTCGCGGCGGGAACCCACCCCTTTGCCGCGCCCGACCCGGTCTCGTCCATCGCCCGCGTATTCGACACGGACGATTTGGACCTCTCACCCGTCACCTCAAACGGCCCTCCGGAGCTGGGACGGATCGTTCGACGGTGCCTGCGCAAACATCTCCCGCAACGCTACGGCTCCACAACCGACCTGCTGGCCGATCTGGAACGTTTGCGGGCGAGTGTCTCCGGAAGCGGCTCTCCGGAGACGGCGCGGGAGGAGACGCCCGAAACGCCGGAGCCCCGAAGTCGGGTGATCCGGCCGAAGCCGCTCTGGTGGTGGCAGTGCCATCAAGCCGTGGTCGGCTCAATCTACTGCCTCATGATCTACCCCCTGTGGAGAGTCTGGGGCTGGACGGAAAGCCCCTGGGGGGAGCTGATCTTCTTCCCCGCGCTGGTCGCCGTGGCTGTGGCGGCCAACCTACGCTTCCACCTCTGGTTTACCTCAGCCTTCTATCCGCTGGAGCTGCGCGAACAGCAAGGGAAGGCGTCGAAGTGGATCCGCGTCGCCGATATCGCCTTCGCAGCGCTCCTACTGGCGGGAGCCCTCGCGATTCACGGCTCCCACGGGCTCGTCGCGACCCTGCTCGTCGGGGTCGCGACCGCATCCCTCGTCCAAGCGACCTTGATCGAGCCCACAACCACCCGGGCGGCCTTCCGCTCGCCGGAGGGGTAGCTTCCGACGCCGACGTCCGGCGCGGAGGATCCGGACAACGGAGAAGAATCCCGAAATCCCGTTGATCCTGTGGGGGGATCCTGTGAGCGGGGCGCGGGAGCGGAAGCGTCAGGGGAAGGCAAGCAGAAAATCGCGGATTCGCCACGAAGGTTCCGGATAATCGCGTTCCGCGAGCAGCGCCCGCACGCGCGGCAGTGACACGTGGCCCGCGCGCCACATATATTCAAGAGCGTTCAGGGCGGCCAAGACCTCGTACTCCCGCCCCTCGTCGAGTATCGAAGCGAGCGTCTCGAACGCGACCTCGGACTCTCCCAGCCAACCGAGGGCCTCGGCCGCGGCGATCCGGACGTCGCCCCACTCGTCCTCGATCAAGGAGCGGAGTCCGGCGCGGGCCGGGGCGGCCTGGTCCCGAAGGATCAGACAGCCCACCGCCGCCCAATAGCGGATGACCGGGTCCGGGTCATCCATCGCGGCCAGCAACTCCGACAGCACCCCCGTGTCCCGCGACGAGGCTTTGTCGGCAAGGTCCACGATTCGTCCGATCGGGTACGCGTCGCTCTGGGCATATTCGTAAAGGGTATTGCCACCCGCCAGTGAATCAACCATTCCCTCGGGAATGAAACCCGTGTCGCGCGTGGCCACCAATTCGGCTCGAAGCGTGCGGCGCATCTCGGCCAGCCGCGTCCCGTGTCGGGGATCGTCGACCAGGTTGTGGATCTCGTGCGGATCGTCCGCCACGTCGTACAACTCTTCCGGCGGCTTCGGTTCCCAGTAGCGACTCTGAACGGAATCGCACCGGCCGGCCAAGCAGGCCTCGTGCCAGGAGGCCATGCTCGGCATCACCCGGAACGGGTAGGAATACTGCTGGCCCCAGGGGCGGTGGGGGCTGTAGTTGCGGATATAGCGGAACCGCTGATCGCGAATCGCGCGCACCGTATCGTACCGCTCGTCCATTCGACCTCGGTAAAGAAACACGTAACCCCGGGGCTCCGTCCTCTGCTCGCCCAGGAAAACCCGCCCCTCGTAGTTCTCCGGAATCGGCGCTCCCGCCAGGCTGAGAAGTGTCGCGGGCAGATCGACGAAGCTCACCGGCTCCTCAACCCACCGCCCGGGCGGGGCCGGCGCCAGATGGGCCCACTTCTCCGGAAACCGGATAATGAGCGGCACCAGCGTGCCCGAATCGTGGATGTTTCGCTTTCCCCTCGGCAAAGCGCCGCCGTGATCCGAGTAGTAAAACACAATCGTGTCCTCGGCCAGCCCCGACTCGTCCAGTTCCCGAAGCAGACGGCCCGCCTCCCGGTCCATCAGCGTGACGTTGTCGTAGTAGACCGACCAGTCGCGACGGACCACGGGCGTGTCGGGGTGGAAGGGCGGAAGCCGGACCTGGTCGGGAGCGATCCGCGGCTCCGGCGGCAAGAGGCCCTTCCGACGGCGATCCGAGACCGTCTCTTCCGTCAACTGGCCCTCGTGGCTGACCATCAGGTTGAAAACGGCGAAAAACGGCTGTTCCGGCCTGCGGTTCTTGTAGTGCGCCGCAGGGCTGCTTTCGTCCCACGGGTCGCCCGCGTCGGCCAGGTTGTAGTCGGTCTTCGAGTTGTTCGTGCAGTAATAGCCCGCCGCGCGAAGAGCCTCCGGATAGAGCGGGAACGCCTCCGGAATCCGAACTCGGCTGCGATGATTGTGTATCCCCACGGAGGTGGCGTGCATGCCGGTGATCAATGTGGAACGGGCCGTCGAGCAGACCGGAGCGTTGGCGAACGCGTTCCGGTATCGGACGCCCTCGGAGGCGAGTCGGTCGAGGTGCGGCGTGAGCGCCTGGGAATCGCCGTAACAGCCCAAGTAGGGGCTGTTGTCCTCGCTGGTGATCCAAAGGATATTCGGTCGCGGAGCGCCCGTCGACTGGGCCACTGTGGGGCCGGGCACCAGATGCGCCGCCAGGAACGCCGGCAACAGGACGGTCCGATGAAACGACATCATTTTCAGCGATCCCTTCCCCCGACGGAATCTCGACGACTTCTCATACAGAACGGATCTCAATCAAAGAACCCAGCCCTCGCGCAGAAAAAGCTACCGGGATTCCTACCAAGTCCAGGCCTCCAAGGGAAGCGCTGCCGCCCGACTCCTCCCACGTCAAGACTGTCTCCTCGGCAATGATGACCAGCCTTAGGCCGCCTTCCTCGCCTCGTGGGCGCGATCGCTCGCGTCCTCGGTCTCGAATGGCGATGCCGGCGGACGGATCCCTCAAAACGCTCGATATCGCGGTTGATCCTCGCCACCGGGGTCTGGGCGGGCAGCGTCGAGATCAGCAGCGCAAGCAAGAGGGGGACGGCGTTCGGACGCCTCATGGTTTCCCAATTCTACCCCGCATCCGGGGAAAGCCCAAGCCGGGACGTGATCGGGTGATCGGACCGCTCCGGCCCTCGTGTCGAACTTCGAAGAACTCGCGGGGGACATCCTCTCCACGCGCCCGCCGGACAACCAGGCATCCGGACCGTCGAGCCGCCACACGACCGGGGCGCTACACGAACCGCCGGGCGCGCACCACCGCGGACTGTCCCCTCCCCTCCGCATCCGCTGCCGCTCGCTCTGGAAACCTTCGTCCTCACGGCTTGCGGCGTGGCGGTCCCGCAACGCTCCCAGCGTCCGCTGGAGTGAGTCCCGGGCCACGACGGCTATCAAAGGACGGATCACTTCCGCAAGAACCGAAGGCATGCCTCGGCTCAGGCTGAGCGATTCGCACTCCACAATGACCCCGCCGTAAACCTGTTGATAGCGCCAATACGAATTCAGTCGCCAGAGAAAGCCACGATCGCGCCCCACAGGTCTTTCTCGTTCGCCTGGGGAATTCGGGTTCGCCAACTCGGCGATTCTTGTGGCGACGCTGATGCTCGAGGCCCGGCTGTCGCCATGGCGGCGAAACCGAATCTTGTGTTCGGAGTTGTAGACGACGGTGACGATTCCTCGTCGCCGCAGTTTGAGGAAGACATGGAGCGAGGCAGGTCCGCGCTCCAAGACCGCCGCCTCCAGAACGTCCTCCTGCCGGAAGTCGTCGTCGTCGGGGTTGGCAACTCGAACCAGAATTTCATCGAGGCGCGCTCCGGGGATGAAGACGCCGCCGCGCCAGTGGTGGATCATTCCCGAGGGAATCTCGATGGTTTCTTTCTCCTCATCGAGGGTCGTCATCCCCACAACGGGAATCTCGCCGGCGAGGACGGCCCGGAGTTCGGCGGATACCCGGGCGGGGGACTGGAATTCCAGCAGCAGGAATCTGTCGCCGGAGTCCAGTTCCGCCGAAATGCGCCGCTCCGTGGCGCCGACATAGGCCGTCCAGGCCCGAATGGTGTCCGGCTTCAGCTCGGCAGCCTCAAGGAACGCACCCGGCGCGAAAGCGACGAAAATCCACATGGCGTAGGCGATTCGGGCAAGCCTTGCGTTTCGCATAGTTCTCCATTCCGCTCCAGACCGGCATCGGCTCCTTTGGGTGGGGGGCCTGCGACGCCGGAGGCGAACACCAGGCGGTCGCCGGCGACGAAGTTGAGAATCGAGCAGCAGGCGATCGTCAGCAGGTTGGCCAAAGCGTAGTGCATGGCGAATCGTCCGACCAGCAGCCGCATCAGGAGAAGGTTACCGGCCAGGGAGACCGCGCCGTTCGCCAGGTTGAAAGCCAGGAATCTTTTCAGAGCTCCTCCGCGGGCGTCGGCAGTCCGGTCGGCCCAAGTCCAAAGTTCGTGCCAGATGAAGTTGTGAAGGAGGGCGGCTTCGACGGCGAGCGCCGTACCCAGCAGGTAGTGCCACTCCATCCAGCCGGTGAAGACGAACAGGGCGCCTAGCTGCACCAGAACGCCCAACCCGCCGACCACATTGAAGGCGACCCAACGACGAAGCATGTGTGCCTCTCCCCGGCCCGACCGGACGACCCGGGGCTTTTGACTACGGGAGCGTCTCCTCCAGATACAGCGCCCGCGTGTTTCTGATGGCGGAGACCACCAGAATCAGGGCGAGGCCGACAGTCGCGACAACTCCGCCGATGTCGAACAACCGGTAGGGACCGAGATTTCCCAGCATCACCCAGGGCTGGTGGAGCAGGTAGAGTGTCCCGATCGCAAGCACGATGCGCAGTTCCGTCGGACCCACGCGCAGGACCGCCAGTCGGAAGACCCGGTTGACGTGCGTGGCCAAAAACACCTCGGCCATGACCAGCAGAAAAGCGACCAGGAGCCCAAAGGCGATCAGGGGGCTCATGTAGCCGGAAAGAGCGAGTCCACCCAGGACGAAACAGGGGCCGGCCAGGTCGATCACATGGTCGACGTAGTAGCCATACCTCGGCCTCTGACGGTTTCGAACCCGCGCCAGCGTACCGTCCAAGCTGTCGCCAAACCAGTTGAGGGCCAAGGCGAGGACAACGAGGATCAGCGCGTGGGGATTCCAGCGCGCCGCCCAGTAGGACGCCCCCGCCAAGGCCATCGCCAGGAATCCCAGGACCGTGAGATGGTCGGAGTTGACCCATCGAGGCAGGCGTTCCGCCATCCAGACCAGCGCGCGCCGCTCCGCCGCCGCCAGGATGCTTCCGTGTTCTCGGACGTGTATCGCGTTGGCTTCAGTTACCATCGCTTTTTCTCCTTCCGAAGAGGAATGCGGAATCGGGCGAAATTCGGGCTCATGCATCCGGGAACAGAATTCCGCCGGCGCGGGCCTCAAGGACGACGGGACGTGGATGCGAAGAACCACGGCGGGCAGGTGTCGGTGCCGGATCCGCCTTCGCCGAGGTATCGACCGCGCGACGATCTAGCTGGACACGGGAACCCCGCCCGTACTCACACTCGCGCCGGGTGACGCAGACCGACCGCGCGAAATATGCAACCGCAGTGAAGAGGAGGGTGGGGACTCCGGGAACCGGCAACAAGCCCCGGAGCCCCCGGGGGGGAGAGAGACAGTCAAGAGGGGGGTACTCTTGATTCTCTGTCTCAGGTGGGGGACTGGAAATGCCAAACTCTGTCTCCCGCAACTTTCGGTTTCGATGCTAGCGGCAGTCCCTCGTTTCCGCTGCACACAGACACCAGTTAGCAACATCCATGCCAGTTTACACGCGGCCGGACAAGGAACGACGGAAAGCTGGCGCCTGCGGGTCAACGTCGGCAAGAGCCGCGCCCGTCCCCGACGGTTGAAATGTCGGGACGAGATCAAGATCGATCGCGGATACCGGGAAAAATTCCTCGCCCGTCGATTAAATTCGCTCCTGGCGAAACCAGCCCGGATCTCTGACCAAGAAACTCACGGCCCTGGTTTGGAGCTGAGGAGTTGGGAGTCGGGAGTCCACCGCCTGAAGTCGCTGAATGGGGCGTGGAACACCGGGAGATCGAATGGGATAGAGTTTTTTATTTCTTCCCTTCGCGGGCCTTGGCGTTCCTGGCGGAAAACGACCCATCGTTCACGACAACTCAGTGTACGTCTGAACGCCGCCGTTTCTTCAAAATCGATTGGCGAATTTCGGAATTGGTCGGACGGGGACGAACGCTCGAGACGCCTTGCGGCGGGCTCACCCGTCGCGGGTTGAAACCCACCGCCGGTCGGAGGCACAATGGAGGTAGATTTACCGTCACACGTGAGGGTATCCGCCATGTACACACATCGCCGAGACCAGGCCGGGGGATGCGACATGTTCTCCGCCTGGTGGAACATGATGACCTGTTGTATGAATCCGTTTCTATGGTCCTGCGCGCCCCCTCGAGGGGAGCGTGTGGAACACCTGGAGGCGATCAAGAAGGATCTCGAGCGGCGGGTGGCGTCGCTCGACAAGGAAATCGCCGAACTGAAGCGGAAGGTGTCCGAGAAGGCCTGAATCCGGCCCCCCGCAACCTCTCCGTCGTCCCGGCGATCCTCGCGGAAACGGGGAGGGTCTCTATCGGTGGCATCGGTGACCTCCTTGATCCACTTGACCCCGGGTGGATATTATAGAATTCTTGATGAGGTAGGTGGAAAGGTAGACAATGCCGCTGAGCATCAAAGACGCCGAAACGGACGAACTCGCCCGCCGACTCGCCGCCCAGATGGGTGAGAGCCTCACCCAGGCCGTCAAGGAGTCGCTGCGCCAGAGGTTGGCGAGAGAGCGGGACAAGCGGGGCCGGTCCGACCTTCGCGACCGTCTGCTGGAAATCGGTCGGCGCTGCGCCGCGCGCATGGACAAGCGCGCCTCCTCTTCGGACCACGCCGACTTGCTCTACGACGACCGGGGGTTGCCCCGGTGATCGTCGACGCTTCCGCCGTCCTGGCGATCCTCCTGGCCGAGGATGACGCCGCCCGGCATGTCGATGCCATCGGGTCGGCGGCCGAATGTCGAATGTCGGCGGCGAACTGGCTGGAGGCGGCTGTCCGCATCGATATGAGGGGGGATCCGATCGCCAGTGACGCCTTCGACGAATTCATGCGCGAGGCGAGAATCAGCGTCGAGGCGGTGGACTTGGAGCAGGCCTGGGTAGCCCGCCGCGCGTACCGGGCCTATGGCAGGGGAACCGGCCATCCCGCCCAGCTCAATTTCGGGGATTGCTTTGCCTACGCGTTGGCCAAGACCACCGGCGAACCCCTCCTGTTCAAGGGTGAGGACTTCGCTCACACGGATCTCGTCTCCGCTCTGGACGGCGCCACCCGAGCCGGCGAACCGCTCGGCGGGGATCAGCACCGAACCTCCCAAGGGAGAACCGAGGGGTAAGCGGGAGGGAGGCCCGGAAGGGAGCGAACGTATCAGACCGATCGTTCCGCGTCCCGCCCGATGGCTTCGAACATCTCGCTCACCTCGGGCGCCACGGACGGATCTCGTCGTCCCTTCCACCGGCCGATCCCGATGAAGAGCGCGACGGCCACCAGCAGAGGTAGGCCCGTGGTCGCGGCGAAGGACCCCTGGAAGACGAAATTCGCCACCGCGAAGGTCAGCACGCCGGCGGCGAAGGAGACGATCGCCGCCGTCGGACCGCTGTGGCGAAACGCGGGAAGCAGCCCGAGGATCATGGGCACCGCCGTCGGACCGAGCAGCCCCGCGAACCAGACCACCGCCAGTCCGATGATGCCGCCGAAGGATTCCGCGTAGAGGGCGACGATCAGGGTCAGGGCGGTGAAGAGGAGCGTCGCCAGCCGGGCGATGAGGAGCGATCGCCGGGGAGACGCGCCGCGGAGGCGTCGGAAAAGCACGGGCAGAATGTCCCGGGTGATCACGGCGGCCACCGCATTGGAGTCGGAGGCCGTCATGGACATGGTGGCGGCGAACATGGCGGCCACCACCAAGCCCAGCATGCCCACCGGGAGAAGGTCGCGCGCCAGGATCCCATAGACCTGCTCGGGATTGGCCAGATCCGGAAAGAGGATCGGGGCCGCCCACATGGGAAAGAAGAGGATCAGGGGAAACGTCAGAAAGAGGGTGGAGGACAACAACGCGGCTTTCCGGGCGTCCGATCCCATCGGCGAGGCGATGAACCGCTGGGCCAGGTTCCAGGTTCCTCCGTTGTAGCTGAGAAAGGCGATCGCCATGAAAGCGAAGGCGAATCCGGGGGTGAAATCGCCCGAATAGGGGGCGCCGCGGCCCTCGGGAAGTTGTTCCCAGATTCCGAACAGGGCCGACGCTCCCCCAAGCTTGTACAGGACGGTGCCGAAGAGCACGATGGCCGCCGCCACCTGCACCAGGAACTGGGCCATGTCGGTCAGGGCGTCCGCCCAGAGCCCGCCGATGGTCACATAGACCAGGGAGACGACACCCGCGATGACGATTCCCCAGAAGAGGGGGATGTCGGCCATGACCTGCAGGATGACGGCGATCGACGCGTACTTGGCCCCCACATCGAAGATCTTCAGAAGACTTCCGCTCCAAGCCAGAAGCTGCTGGGTGGGTAGGTTGTAGCGGGTTCTCAGATACTCCATGGCGGAGCCGATCTGAAACCGCACGCGC
>CAYRCA010000157.1:0-1445 GCA_964422565.1 uncultured Acidobacteriota bacterium
CGGCGCCGAGGGCACGGGCTCCAGCAAGCCCGCCGCGTGGGCGGTCCGGCCCACCTCGTCCATTCCAACGGCCAGGGCGAGACGCACGGTGGGAACGTTCAGCGACTCGACCAAGGCGCGACGGAGGGCCACGACGCCGTTGAACTCGCCGTCGTAGTTCCGGGGCGACCAGGGCGGGCTTCCCTCCCGGGAGATCACCAGGGGCCGGTCCGCGACGGGCTGGCTGGCTACGGTTCCGGCACCCAGCGCCGCCGCGTAGACGATGGGTTTAAAGGCGCTTCCCATCTGCCGCCGCGCACGAGTCGACCGGTTGAATCGCGACGCCTGGAAGTCCCGCCCTCCCACCATGGCCAACACGTCTCCGGTCTCCACCTCCAGAAACACTGCGGCCCCCTGGAGGTCGGTGGACATCTCCAATCCGGGAGCCGCCTCTCCCGCCGGACGTTCTTCGACTCGCGCTCCGGAAGGGGAACCGGCGAACGGCCCGTACCTGCCTCCCTCAACCGCTTCAATCTGACGGAGCATCTCCTCCTCGGCGGCGACTTGGTAGAGGGGGTCCAGTGTGGTGTGAACGCGGATCGGGGAGCGGTAGAGCGCCTCGCCGACCTCCTCCTCCAGGAATCGGCGAATAATGTCGACGAAGTACGGAGCGGCGGTGGGAGGGCTGCGATCGACGGCAACCGGAGTCACAGCAAGGGGAGGCTCGCGCGCCGCCGCAGCCTCCTCACGGGAGAGCCGGCCTTGTTCCTCCATGAGGCTGAGAACCAGATCGCGACGCATGGTGGCCCGCTCGGGACGCCGCCTGGGGTCATAAAGCGCGGGCCCTCGGGCGATCCCGGCCAGGAGGGCCGCTTCCCCGAGGGTGAGTTCCACGGCCGAGCGGCCGAAATAGTGCATTGCGCCCGCCTCCACGCCGTAGGCTCCGGCTCCGACATAGACGTGGTTGAGGTAAAGCTCCAGGATTTCCCTCTTCTCCAGTTCCCGCTCGATCCTCCGGGCGGTAACCACTTCGAGGAACTTCCGCGCGGCGGTGCGCTGAACGCCTGGAATCCGTTCCGGGAACAGGGTCCGGGCGAGTTGCATGGTGAGGGTGCTCGCCCCCTCCCGGATATCGCCGGCCCGCAGGTTTCGCCAACCGGCGCCAATCACCCGCGCCCAGTCGACTCCCCGGTGCCGAAAAAAGCGCCGGTCCTCCACGGCGATGAACGCGGCGGGTACGTGTTCGGGAAGGGAGTCGAGGGGGACGAACCGGCGTTCCTGGGGGTGGAGCCTCGCCAGTTCCCTTCCGTGACGGTCCACGAGCAGCGGCGCCCCGTCGGGATGGTAGGCGCCCAGAAGGGAGAGGTCCGGGCAGGTCTGGAACGCGCATCCCCACCCCCCCCCCCCCCCCCCCCCCAAAAGGGGGGGGGCCCCTTATCGCCGGGCCGCCGGGGCCCACAGCGCCA
>CAYRCA010000157.1:1455-8694 GCA_964422565.1 uncultured Acidobacteriota bacterium
AAGGGCTGCGAGCCCGATTAGCGCGAGTCCGACGAGTCCGACGAGCCCAATGAGACCCAACGGGCCGGCGACCAAGACACGGGGACCGCGTCGGCGGCGAAAGCGGCTCTTGGCCATGGTGTGAACGATACCACGGGCGCGTCCACTCCCGGCGTCCAACTCTCCTTGACTCCTTTGCCTGAATCCGCTCTAACAGCTCTAAACAAGGTCCTCTTCCAATGGAAGACTTCGGCGAAGCGCCCGCTCGTTCTCGTGGGGTTGATGGGAGTTTGTCCGCTCCAACAGCTTGAGAAATCTGCCTGTGGACACTCTCGATTTCGTTGATCTATGATGAGTTCACCGAATCACATCGGAGTTGTTTCGCAGTTTACGGGCGCCGACTCTTCGGTGGGGGGGCCCCTCCGGCGTGTATCCGACCTGCTTCGAAATTGGCGCGGCGGTTGGATCAAGATTCCGCTCCGCGCGAACCCGACGCCGGCGACCGTCCCGGAGGGCCGGGTCCCTCTCGTCGACCTCGACGAGCGGACCCTGGATTCGGGAGGTCGAGGTCCGCTTCGCCGGCGGGATCGGATCCTATACTCGCTTCACCCGTCCGGACACGAAGGGCGTCGCCACGGGCTGGAGCGGGCTGAGCGCCAAACGGTGAATGAACGTAGGCTCGGGGCCGACCCCCGACTCGAGACCGCCTGTCCAACGATAGGCGGCGCGAGGGACTTCCGTTTCGGCGTTCGAGATCCGAAATGAGGTGAGCTATGGCCTTCCAGAATCCGGTCGTTTTCATCCCGGGAATCATGGGTTCGACCCTGCGCGACGAGTATCCGGTCGATCCGGAGACGATCTGGTCCGTCCTCCGCAACGACGAAAGCCGCACCGCGCTGCATCCGGACGATCTCCGCTACGAACTGATCGAGCCGGCCCGGATCGAGTCGGACTCGGTGTTCAAGCTGATCTACGGAGACATCATCGCGGAGCTTCGCACCGAGCTCTCTTCGAAGACCCGGCAGACACCCGTGTTCCCGTTTCCCTACGACTGGCGGATACCGCTTGCGGACACGGTGGAGCGACTCGAGGCGTTCGTCAACGAGGTGATCGGCCGATCGGGCCTGCTGAGGCACTATCACAAGGACGGCTTCAGCGAAAACCCGAAGGTGGATATCGTCGCCCATTCCATGGGGGGCCTCGTCACCGCGGGCCTCCTTGCCCGCGCGGGCCGCAACGCGAGGATCGGAAAGGTGGTTACCATCGCAACACCCTTCCGAGGGTCGCTCGAGGCACCCGTCAAGGCGGTCACCGGCACGGCAGATATCGGCGAGATGGACCCGAATCCGCGGGATCGGTTCACGGCCCGGTTGACCCCGGCGCTCTATCACCTGCTTCCGGGCTTCGACGGCGCCGTTACCGCGCAGGGAGACATTCCGACCGATCTATTCAGTACCGACGCCTGGCAACCGACCGTGTTTAAGAGCATCGCCGACGCCCTGCAACTGCACGGCCGCGCTCCGGCTTCGACCCGGGCGGGACGGCTAAAGGAGGCCGAAAATCTGTTGAAGCTCATGCTCGACAAGGCGCGGGAGTTCCGCAACGGGATCGAATCGTTGGATCTGACCGAATGCGCGATGACCGTGGATGACTGGCTGTGCGTCGTCGGGGTCGATGAGACGACGCGAGTTCGCCTGCCGATCCAGTCGGAGCGAGGCAAGCCGGTCTTCTATATTCGGAGCGTGGATCGAATGAATGCCTGGAATGAGCCCGATGACGAGAAGCGGATTCAGACGGGAGACGGAACAGTGCCCTTCATGGGCGCCCGTTGCGCTTTCATACCGTTGGAGAAGATCGTCTGCATTCGACCTCACGGCTTCGGCTATTGGGAACTCCGGGACAGAGCTCTTCGGCATGTGGCGGGCTTTCACGCGATGCTCCCCACGATGAACCTGATTCACCGGCTCTCGGCCGCCTTCCTCCTGAACGAGCCGAAGCGGAAGGGCATCGGAGGCTGGCGTCCGCCGGGAGTCTCGGCATCGGAATGGAAGCCGCCGATTAAGGATCTCGCGGATCGCGACCTCACATGATCGGCGTTCGATCGTTCGATCGGACCTCGGCGGCCCGATCCGAGGCTGGCGTGTTTCATGGGCGGTACGCCCAAGGGCGGCACCGATTGGGACTCAAGTTGGGTCACCTCGCGGCGCGCGCGGGAACGGGGTGAGGCCAAAGGAGGAATCATGAACGGAACGGGAAGCCTTCGGCTTCGATTCTTCGACGTCCATGGGGATCGAGCGAAGGACAACGTCAACATCTTTCTCGGCCACACGGTCTTGAGCCACCGGTGGGAGAAGCTGCGCTTCCGCGCCACCCGGACTCTGACCGTTAAGGACCTGAAGGCGACGCATGGGCGGTCGTACCGGCTGATGGTGTATCCCAACCTCTACCGGCCGGTCAGTCGTTTCGTTCAGATCCGGGAGGGGCGGATCACCCCGGCGGACATCTACCTGCCGGCGCAACCCAGCCGCGTCGTGCGCATTCTGGCTCCGGATTACGACGAGTTGTCGCCGGGCCTCCGCGAAGTGCTGAAAGCCAGCAACCGCGTCGAAGGCTTGGAGGAGAAGTCGGGCGCCGACCTTTACGGGGCTCTCGACGATACCCGAAAAGCCGGGCTGCTCAACATCGCCGCCAAGATGGAGGCCACCCGCTTCGCCAACGACCGGACCACCCTCTCCTACCTACACTCCTTGACCCGCCTGCGGGGAGACCGCTTCTTCGCCGATGTCGAGAAGGAATTGCGGGACGAGACCATCAACAGCATCAGCTCCGGCCTGTTTAAGAACGTATCGGGAACCCTGCACACTCCTCCGCCCGGTTACGAGCGCTCCGGCAGTTTCAAGACCTTCAATCACTACGGAAACCTGCAGCTCACCTTCTTCGTCAAGCCTCAAACCCTGGAGTTCCGCGTCGACGCCGATATCGACGACGCCCGGGGGATCGAGCACGTCTTCCAGGTCGTTCGCAATGTGTTCACCGGGGGAACCGATCCCTACGACATCCATCAAATCCTGCTGCTCCATCAAAAGATCGACCCGGGTTACCGTCTGGAACTGGCGTAAGGGGACCCGGGTCGAGTCACTTAAAGGAAAGGGTCCCTTTGAGCTTTCCACCGAGTCGGTCGCGTAAGAACCAAGGAGACATCTCCCCCGTTCAGCGCGGCGCCTTCCCGCCCTTGGGACCGCCTGCTATCCAAAACTCGGTGCCGTCACCGGTCGGACGCCCAGGGCGACTTCGACGTCGGAGATGTGGTTGTGGATCGTAATGAAGGGTGATCCGGCAAAGAGCAGCCCCACCGCGTTGAGGTTCGAGTCCATGAGCAGGCTTCCGGAATCACCACCCGCCGACATGGCCGTGGTGATGATCTGGTGGCGAAACTCGGCGAACTGGGTCCCGTCGTTGGCGTAGGGGCCGACGACGATCGTGGCGTTCACCGCCAGGACACGCCCGGTCGTCACCTGCGTCGTTCGCCCCGCCTTGATCACCTGACTCCCGACGAACGCCTGACCGACCCCCTGGGGAATGACCGACCCGATGATCGACGCGACCACGTTGCGACTGAACGTCGGCCGGGCCACCGCCGCGTCCAGGAGGTTGTAGCGGCCCGGGAAATTCACCGTGGGCCCGAAGGTGATGGGCTCGAACCTCTCCAGCCTCGCGATTTCGTCGGACGGGAAAACCCCGCCGTCGAACGAGCCGGGCTGCAGGATCACGTCACCGGGTTGGCCCTTGTTGCTGTCCGCCAGGACGTGATTGTTGCTCAGAATCAGGTAGTCGCCGGGGCACTCTTCGCGCGTCGGCCGGCAGGAGCAGTCCTCCTTCGGCTCGCAGCGGCAACGGCGAATATCTCGAACCAGGCAACCGAAGGTGCCGGCCGTGATGTTGTGGTGGCCGATGCTGTATCCGGGAAGAGCCGGCCGGACGCGCGCCGCGAACAGGAGCGGCTCGATCTGCCCCACCTCGACCACGTCCGTTGGGACGCCCTCCAGTTGGGCCGGCACGAGTGAAGCTTTGGGAACCTTGGTCTTGGGTTCCTTCTTCTCGACAAGGACCGTCAGCGACCACTTGTTGGTCGACTTCCCTCCCGTCACCTTCAGGCTCACGGCGACACCCACGACGTTCTCCAGAGCCATAAGTTCGGCCTGGTGCCTGCCCTGGACCTCGGTGACGCGAGCCGTCTCGACGATCTCCTCGGCCTTCTCGATGGCGTCCTTTCGTTCCGCCTGGAAGTACTTCCGCCAAGCGTCCGACGCCTTTTCCCCCGTGGCCCGCTGTGCCTTACTCCACTCTCTGCGTTTGTCAAGCATGATGACCCTCGCTCATCTGAAAACCATGGACATTCCATGCATGGGTTCGACGACCCATATCAATCGCGCAAAGGCTCCACCCTTCCAACCTCGACCACATCGACAAGCACCCCCTCGATGCGGCGAGGCAACACTTCACCCTTTTCCAGCTTGGACTTGGGGACCTTCCGCTCCACATAGACCACGATGCAGTCCTCTCCGGTGGGCTTTCCCGCCCTCATCCCAACGCCGTCGGCGACACCGACGACGTTCGGATAGCGCATCAGGTCCGCCTCGTGTCGAGCCCGAATACCGGAGACCCTTGAATCCTCCGTGCCTCTGAGAAGAGGTGAGTCGGAGGTTTCCTTCTCACCTTCGGCGGTGGAAAAAAACTCTTCCCAGGTCTCTTTCATCCGCTTCCCCGCCGCCGGTTGTTCCTCGGTCCAAATTGGCTTGTGCCGCTTACTCATAGGCCTCCCTTCACCCATGTCAGCCATCCTTCCGGCCGAACACGGTTCACCGACTTGCCCGAGGGCGCATCGCTTCCGAACAACAATGTCGCGCGGGTTCTCGACAAGAAGCGCCGCCCCCCACGGAAAAAAAGGGCTGCGCCGGCGCCGGTGGAGGGGTTGGAACCGTCAAGAATTGTATCCGCGTCCGGCGGGGAGCCGCAGCGTCCGCCACTCCGAATCCCACCGCCGGAGCAGCCATCAAGAAGCCCAAATTCGCTTCTTCCTATGGTTCTTGTACTCTCTTCCACGAACGCGGTCAAGGAGGCGCCCCTCTCGGCCCTCTCGGCCTTCTCAGTCACCGTCCCGATGAAGCGTCCGAACCTCGAGAAGACATGAAGACCGCGTTGCGCCGTTTCACCGGTTTCCTTCCGGGCGACCTTCTCTGCGTCGGCTTATCGAGAGACACTCCTCCTCGCCTGCTCAGCGGCGGATCTCGATACCCTGGGACATGCGTCGGAACCGTTCAAGATAGGGGGCGGGACGGGGATACCGACGGATCTCGTCGAGTCGCGCCGCGAGCTTTTCCGGCAGATTCTCCCGACGCGAAAGGAACTCCGCGAAACTATTCAACTCGCCGCCGGCGGTCGCATCCGGCCAAGCCTCCTGAATGGCCGCGAGCGCGACTAGGACGTCCTCCGGAATCCAGCCGGAGGGGTGCTCCCACGCATCCGAACGGGAGCGCCCGCGATAGGCGTCGATCAGCCTTCGGGTAAGCGAGCGCGCCTCCCGTCGTTCGCGCTGGCACATGGCGTAGTAGCGGACCCGGTTGAGGAAGCGCTTGACCGACCGGGGTGTCGCCCGCCGGTGATACACGAGGGGATACCAAATCTCCAGGGCCTTCCGGAAGGCCGGAGAGTCCTTCTCCAGTCGTTTCGGACCCAGGGCAAGCCGGAACAGCCCGACGGCCAGGATCGCGCCGATGGCCAGGAAGTATGGCCACAACGCGGGAGTATGGCGATCGCCCTCCTCGTAGACGACCGGTACCCTCGGAGTCTCCGGTTGAGTGGCCGTCGGCGTCGGCTGGGGTGCCGGGACACCCGGCTCGTCGACAACCATCGTCCCGGCCGTTTCCGGAGACGCCTCCGCGAGATGGCTCGACTCGGCTTCGGGCACCCAGCCGGTCAGCAATCCCGGACCCTGCCAGTAAGCGACCAGGACGACCGTCGCGAGACCCGCCGCCGGGGCGTAGGTCTTGACCCAGCCTCCGATCCGACGCCGCAGCTTGTCCCAACCAGCATAGACGGCCGGTTCCGGAGGCGTGAGCAATTCCCTCACAGCCTCCTCCGGCGGCCTTGGGAGCGGCACCTCGATATTGATCAACTTCTCGAGGTAGTTGTGGGCGAACTCGTGGCGAACGCGACGCGCCCGGTCGGGCCCCTCGGCGGCCCCGCCCTTCGCAGCGCCACCGACCAGTTGGAATGGCTTCGCGCCGTCGTTGGACTCGACGGACATCTCGGCGGCGACTTCCTTGAATCCGAGGCCGACGGCGCGAACCACCCACTCGGGCGCCATGCCGACCACGACGTAGCAGTCGCCGGACACCACGAGAAAGTTGATCATCTCCAAGACGCGGACCGCTTTGTCGGGCTGGCACCGGTCCAGATCGTCGACGAAGATGGTGAGCTTCTTCGGCTTCAGCGCCTGGGTCACCTCTCCAAAGGTCTGAGCGAATCTCTCGCGGAATCCCACGTCGACCTGCGGCGAGTTGACGCGAAAGGCCCCCAGCAACCCGGCCAGCACGAAGCTGGTGCTCGAACCGAAGGTTCGCAGTCCCCGCTGCAGCGCCAGGGCGGGGCCGAAAAGGACCGTCAACAAGGCCAGCAGCGGACCCCACTGCTCCTGCGGGATCTGGAGTTTGCTCGCCTCCTCAAACCAAGCCCTGAGGCTCTCCACGCGGGCGGCCGGGTCCTCCGCCAGGTAGCCCACAACAGCCGCGAAGAGAACGGTCAGCAGCAGAGTCGGAACCCAGTTCCTGACTCCCCGGATGTACAGTAGGCGCACTCGAAAGGCCAAACCCTGGAAGGTCCACCAGGCGGGGATGGCCTGCCGCTGGATATTCTCCATGAGAGAGCCGAGCAGATGCTCCTCGGTCTGGTGGTGCCAGGCGTTGAACCAGACGGTGGGGAAACCATATTGTTTGAGATCATCCCGGATGAGATTCATCAAGGATGTCTTGCCGGTCCCCCATTCTCCTTTCACCGCGAGAGTGAGGGGCGGTTCGGTGCTTTCATTCGCCAGAAAGCGGCTCACGCCCCCCGCGATCCGGGTGAAGTCGAGCGGATCGCGGTCTCCCTTCCGGATAGGCCGATCCGACGCCAACACGTCGGCGACCGAGGGCGCCACCTCGGGCTCCCGCTGCCGAAGAGCGGGGAGTATCACCACGAAAAAGACAAGTCCGCCAAACA
>CAYRCA010000158.1:0-954 GCA_964422565.1 uncultured Acidobacteriota bacterium
CTGCACGGCCGCATCCGGGTGGGTGAAATCCAATCCGCCGGGGCTCGCCGTCGCCGGGCGCTCCTCCCCGTCGGCGTCCAAATACGACGGGACCTCAACCGTCCAGGTCTCGCCGCCGTCCACGCTGCGCGCAAAGCGCCAAACCGACCCCCTCTCAGGATCACGGGCGTGGCCTCGCAAGGGTGGTTTGGAGGTGTCCCGGAAATACCACAGCCTCAAGCCTACTAGGATTTCATCGCCCCAGGCCCACATGCCGGGGTTGGCCGGATGCCCGGCAAACCGCCCCTCCTCGTGGTAGACGATCACGTGCTTCTTCGAAGGCCCCTGGGCCGCCAGCGGGGCAGCTAGAAGGGGGCTGCACAGCAGCATCGAGCATAACGTAAATCTCATTCCCCACTCTCCTGTTCTATGGCTGAAATCCGATCCCTTAGGCCCGGCCCCGGGTCCCATATGGTGGCTGCAATGAAACACTCCCCATCCGGGTCCTCGTTGTAGTAGTAAACGGAGACTATATTTCCGTCGGGACGTTGAACGGAAGCCGGATATCCGAGGTCCCAGCCGCCGGCGTCGCTACGGAGCACGATTTCCTCCCCCCAAGTCACACCACGATCGTTGCTGAGGCGGGCGCGCATCCCATACGGTGCCGAGCGGTAACCATAAACGAGCGCCAGTCGACCGTCCTGCAACGCAATCAGGCTCGGGGGGTTACCCACCGAAGCGCCTGTGGAGGGTACGGGCCGGTTTAACCAGCTCCAACTGGCCCCGTTGTCGTCGGTCGCCCAGGCGTCGATCCAGTGCCGAGGGCCTTCTTTGCGGCGGATGGTGGAGAGAATGCGGGTGGGAGACAACCGTACCGACGACGGCATGATGGAGAAGCCCTGCGGTTCGGGTCCGATGAAGGAGACGAAGTTCCAGGTCTTGCCACCGTCGTTCGTACGCGCGCAGAAAACACGG
>CAYRCA010000158.1:964-4377 GCA_964422565.1 uncultured Acidobacteriota bacterium
GCCGCCGTCAAAAAAACGGTCAGTTCGTGCTTGCCTTCCACCAGATAGTCGGTCCGTGCCATGATCCGGGGTTGCCCGAAATCAGGGAGTTTGAAGGGTCCCTGCCAAGTGCGCCCGCGGTCGCTGGAGTAGTAAAAGCTGGACCAACGCAGCCTGACGGCGGAATCCGGATGGGTGAAGTCGAATCCACCGGGGCTGTCCATAGCCGGGCGCTCCTCCCCGTCGGCACCGAGATACGAGGGCACCTCGATGTTCCAGGTTTCCCCACCGTCCAAGCTGCGGGCAAATCGCGACCCCCGCGGCCTTTCACCGTCAAGAGCGTGCCCGGGTTGAACCTTGTGATACCCCTGCACAAACCCCACCAGGATCTCGTTGCCCCACGACCAAATCCCCTCGTTGGCGGGCCACCCGCCAAAGCGCCCGTCTTGCCGGTAGACGTTCACGCTTTGGAGCGGCACCGCTTGGTCCGCCCCCAGTCCCACTGTAGGCAGAGCACAGAGCAAAACTGGACAAAGCACCCGCAACATGATCAAACTTACCTCAATACTCTGCAGCGACAAAGCTGCGGTGTATGTACCTCGAAAATCTGGACGCAGAGCTCAGAACGCCTTTAAAAGAGCAGCTTCAGAGCCAACTGGAACTGGCGTCCCGGTCCGGCAGAAATTATCCTGCCGAAATCCAGCGAACTGATGTTAACGTTCGTAGTACCCCAATAAGGCCGGTTAAAGACGTTGAAAGCCTGTGCCGTCACTTCAAAGCGTACTTGCTCGGCAATTCGAGCGGTCTTTTGCAGAGACAGGTCTTCGCTGCGAATTCCGAATTCTCGTGCGTCCGACAATCGCGGGGGAGCATCGCCGAACGAGAACGGTCCCGCGTCGCTGAACGCTGCACTGTTCAAGAGTCGGTCCACTGCGGGGTCGAAATCTCCGTAGCCGACGTCCGTGCGGGCGGGCACTCCAGGAACGCGGTTGGGACGCTGCGACGCGTTGAACAGCGGCAGTCGATTGTTCTGCTGTGTACGCAAGGGGATACCGCTCTTATATTGGAGAATCGTGGATATCCGCCACCCACCGAGGATAGCATTGACAGGACCAGTTCTATTGAGAAATCGTTTTCCTTGCCCGAAGGGAAGGCTATAAATTGCCGACACCGAGAGATTGTGCGGCTCGTCGTATGGCGCGACCGCCCTTTCGGCCCTGCGATTCCCCGCGTCTTGGATTGAGCTCGAGGAGGCGCCGCCTACGGACGAAGGAACATCGGTCAAGTTCTTGGAGAATGTATAAGAGATAAGGTAACTAGCACTGTCGGTGCGCTGCTGAAGTTTGAATTGGAATGCCTGGTACATCGACGAACCCAATTTATCCTCGCGCGTATTTACGTTCAGCACATGGGGGAACGCGCGCAAGGCCTGCCGGACCGTTCCCGTGAAGCCCTCATAGGGAATGGGGATGCCCGCTTCTCTCGCCGCGGCGGAGTGGATGTCCGCGGTCAATAGCGCACCCAATTCCAGATAGCTGGAGTCCACGTCGTTCATTCTCCGCAAGGCCGCGCTTAGGTGCGTGCCCCTGGTCCCCACATAGCTGGCTTCAGCCGTCATGGAGCGGGGCAGCTCACGCTGGATGTCAAGCCGCCAGACCTGGGTCATCGGCATGCGCGCCGACTCACTTCGGATGGTGGCGGCCACGTTGTTGTTGTTACCGACCGTCGGATCGATGAAGGGCGGCTTCGGCCAGTCGGTCGGGATGCCGTCGTCGAGAAGGAACGCGGGACTCCTTCCCAGGTCGGGGCTGATAAACGATTGAGTGGCGGAGAAACCGAGGTGACTGTTTATCAACCGGCTCGTCGCATGGCTGATACCGTACCCCGTACGGACGACGGTAAGCGGGCTGAGTTGGTAGGCCAGTCCCAGCCGGGGGTTGAAGGCGCGGTAATAGGTATCCTCAAACGTCCTGGTGCCGGCGCGGCCGGGGCCCTCGCCCGCGAAAATCACCGCACCCGGAAGGTTTCCCGCACCCGGGTTCGGTGTATCGAAGTCGAAAGTTGAGGCGCGGTCGTACTGCTCGCGTGGAGGGAGTTCGAGGTCATAACGCAGCCCGAGGTTCAGCACGAGCTTCGGCGTTACTCTGATGTCGTCCTGGATAAACCAGGCGTAGTAAGGGCGTGTCGAGTGCACGTGCTCTGCCGTGCTAATGTTGGCCGAGTCAACCCAACCCAGAAGGAAACTGGCAAAGGAGTTCCCCGTCTGTCCACTTCCCCCAAGCGAAGTTTCGCGGGAGTGAAAGTTGAACGTGCCGGACTGATTGCGCCACCGGCGCGGCTTCCAGTTCTGCTGGCGAGTCTCGAAGCCAAACTTGATGTTGTGATGGCCGCGCAGGAGCGACGTGGTGTTGCGCAGCATGATGTTCTCTTCCACGTCGCCGTCCCAGCGTTCCAGTCCCATCTTCGGGTAGCCGTCCGTGCTAAACTGAAACACTGGGATACTGCCATCGGTCGCTATGGTACCTTGCAGACCGAGCCGCTCCACCCAATCCTCTCCCTTGCTGTAGCTGGCGCTCTGGTTGTGAAAGCGATTGTAGCCGATCACCGTGTGGTTCAAGGTTTGAGGGCTAATGATGAAGTCGTAACTGAGACGGGCTTCTCTACTCCCGATGTTCTGGTTCAACCCGGTCATGAGCGGCGTACCTTCGTAGGGGTTGCTGTAAGAATGGCGAGGAACTTGTGTGTAATTGAAAGTCCCGGATAATTTGTGCGAATCACTTATGACGTGATCGATTTTGGTGTTCCAGTGCCTTGAATTTAACAGAACTGCTCCAGAGCGTCCCACGAAATTCGAATCTGTTCCGGGCAGGTTCGGCGCCGGGATCAGTGCGGCGACCATTTTGGCGACCGGGCTGATCCGGTCTTCGGGGATGATATTCCCCGGAAAGGACTCCCTGGTATAGCCTCCGCTGCCGTCGGGAGTGGTCGTCGCCGGGTCGTAGATCGGCCGGAGGTCTCCACCCGGTGTTCGCAGTTCCGAGAAATCACCCCTCAACATTCTTTCCGTGGGCGAGGTGTAGAGTTGCGAACCTCCACCGCGGTAACGTGAATCGTCATAAGTGAAAAAGAAGAACGTACGGTCTCGGCCGTCGTATATACGCGGGATGTAGACCGGCCCGCCGACGGTTCCCCCAAAGTTATTCTGGCGCAACGGAACTTTGTCAATTTCGAAAAACGACCTCGCGTTGAAGATGTCGTTTTGAAAAATGTGGAACAGCGTGCCATGGAGGTCATTGGTGCCGGACTTAAGGCTGAGGCTAATTAAACCGGTGCGCGTGTATCCATACTCGGCGGGCATTATCCCCTTGATCAAAGTGAACTCTTGTACAGAGTCCACCGGCGGGGCCAGCTCGTGAATAGAGCCGACGTTTTGG
>CAYRCA010000158.1:4387-8094 GCA_964422565.1 uncultured Acidobacteriota bacterium
AAACCTTCCACCAGTACGTCGGTGGAATTAGCTCCCGACCCGTCCACGGAAATGCCGCCGCTCTGGCTGCCGGTGGCATATCGCGCGGCGCTGGCTCCCGGTGTCAACCTTGCGAAGTCGGTAGCGATGCGCACACGGGTGCTTCCCGACAAAGGAAGAGCTTCGAACTCAGCGGATGTGACGACCGTGCCGGCGGCGGCTGTATCCGGACGTATTCGAAGAGCAGTGCCCCTCACCTCCACTGCGTCTGTTATCTCACCGATTTCCAGCCTAAGGTCAACGCGTGTAATCTCCCCTATGTGGACGACCACGTCTGGCGCAATGGCCCGTTTAAACCCGGGAAGTTCAGCCGTCAATCGGTACGTGCTAGGCGGCAGACTGAGAAAAGCAAAGGTCCCGTCTTCCGATGTAATCGCGGCGAAGCGTATGTTGGTTCCCACCTGCTCTGCGGTTACTTCCACTCCCGGAACGGCAGCCTGCGTCGGATCCTGCACGCTTCCGCGAATCGCCCCTCTGCCCGTCTGGGCGTTAACTGCCTGCGCCGACAGCACGACCAGAATCGATGCCGCCAATAGTGTCCTGATCCAGTGCATCTCTTACCTCCTCAATCTGCGACTGCTCGGAGTCGTTGATACTGTTGAACTAACCGCCCGGGGCCGCCGCGCCCGTTTCTGACCCTCATACGGCCGCCACGGGCGCGCCAGCGATGCCGAGATCATCTTGGCCTTGTCGGCGAGAAGTGTCACGAGTTCGTCAAACTCGCCCGGTGTCAGACGACTGGATGGTCCGGAAACGCTCAGCGAAGCGACGATCCCCCCGGCAAGATGGGTGGATGGGAGGGGAACGGCCACACAATTCACTCCCTTCTCGTTTTCCTGGCAATCGAGGGCGTAGCCTTCACGACTGATCTTCTCGAGGGAACGTTCTAGGTCTTCCAGCGTCGTGATCGTACGATCGGTCAGGCGGGGAAGACCCTGCCAGTCGACGATCGAGGCGACTTCCTCCGGCGAAAGACAGGCCAGGATCGCTTTGCCGAGGCTGGTCGAGTGAAGCGGCCACGAAAGGCCGATATCGCCGCGTGTGTGCAACTGCTGGGAGGATTCGACAGCGGCCACCACCAGCGCGCGTCCACCGGAGAGCAGAGCAAGCTTCACGGTTTCTCCGGTCTGAGCGGCCAATCGGCGCAAGTGGGGGAGGGCCTTCGCCTCCAGCTCCATGTTGTGCTGGAAAAGCATTCCCAACTCAAACATTTTGGATCCAAGACGATATCGCTTACTTCTCTCGTCCTGGGATACAAACTCGAACTGCTGAAGGGTGCGAAGCAAGTTGTGGGTGGTGCTCTTTGGCAACTGCAACTGGCGGCTTAATTCACTCAAGCTCCGAATGGGACTCTCAGACGTGAAGGCGCAGAGTAGTTCGACGGCTTTTCGGACCGAACCCACCTCGTAGCGCTTTCGCTGCCGATCAGACGGAAGATGTTTCAGCATCGCTGAACGATTGTTTATCATGGTGTCTTGCAGGTAAGTTTGCGCCATACCTAGATACATGTCAAGAAAAAATGTATACTCTCCCTCACTTACTGAACTTTTGATAAACTTGTGGTCAGCATCACTGAACATGAATGATCGAATCGAACTTCGCAGTTCTCTCAGCGGTGCGGGCCAGCTCGAAAAGACGACGGGGCCCCACAACCCAGAACACGCTTGCCGGATTGCCTCTGCGAAGGCTTGCGCCGACTCAACAGACATCTGCAAATGCAAATGTCCCACGGCGGAAGAGAGGAATGGCCGGATGGGCGCCCGCAAGCTCTCTGGAATGGGAGGAATCTGGGGCGCAGAGCGGAGGCGGAGTGACGATGGGTTCCCTGCTTGTCGTTGGGTTTAGCATTCTGTTCGGCAGCGCCATCGCCAAACTGAAATCGATCGGGAGGAGACCATGAATCGCTCAAGTGCCCTCGTTTTGGTCCTGGGACTGACGGGGATCGTGTGGCTGTCAGGCTGCGCCACCGACGCCGAAACGTTCACGATGCTCAATGACGAGGAAGCGGTTGACTACCGGGTTGACCCCGGGTGGCCCCGCGAACTCCCCAACAACTGGACGATCGGGCAAGTCTCCGGGCTCGCCGTGGATCGGCACGACATGATCTGGATCGTGCAGCGCCCCAGTTCGATCACCGACCGAGAGGCGGGTGCGGAAGCCAGCCCCCCCGAGAGCCTGTGCTGCTATCGGGCCCCTCCGGTGATTCAGTTCGACCAACTGGGAAATGTACTTCGCGCTTGGGGCGGGCCGGACGAGGCGTACGAGTGGCCCGTCAGCGAACACGGGATCTGGGTCGACGCGGAGGACAACGTCTGGATCGGAAGCAACGGCCCCGGGGCAAACCACGTCCTGAAGTTCACAAGGGACGGGGATTTTCTCCTCCAGATCGGGCGGTCGGGAGTGTCCGAGGGGAGCAACGACACGAGCTCGCTCGGTGGACCGGCGGCGATCTTTGTCGACGACCAAAATGGTGAAGTCTACATCGCCGACGGATACGTGAATCGGCGAGTGATCGTTTTCGACAGCAACAGCGGCGAGTACAAACGCCACTGGGGCGCATACGGGAACTCTCCAGAGGACGGACCCCTTGGACCGTACGACCCGGATGCGCCTCCAGCGCGCCAGTTCCGGGGGCCGGTGCACGGAGTGAGGGTCTCGAACGACGGACTCGTGTACGTGGCCGACCGCGGGGAGAACCGGATCCAGGTCTTCCGGCGGGACGGAACCTTCGTCGACGAAGCCTTCATCAGACGGGAAACGCGCTCCATGGGTTCGACCTGGGACGTTCAACTTTCCCGGGACCCGGATCAACGCTTCATGTACGTCGCGGACGGAACCAACTACAGGGTTTGGGTTGTCAGACGAAACAACCTCGAGCTGGTCGGCGAGTTTGGAAACCATGGCCGAAACGCCGGTTCTTTTGGCTGGCTTCACAACATCGCCATGGATTCGCAGGGAAATCTCTACACAAGCGAAGTCGAGAACTACAAGCGGGTGCAGAAGTTCGTTCCCGCTCGACTCGTAGGACCCTGATGAGTGTTTCTTCTGCCCAACCGCAGGCTGGTCTGACGCCTTCCCCTCGCAGTGAGTTTCCGGAGAGCCCGTACAGACGATCAGTCCGGCCTGCTGAGACGCTCCGGCCCCCGACCGAGGGAGTCCGCGTCTGCGGTCCTCGTAGCGCCACGGAAAGTAACAAGACCCCGGTCTTCCAGAGAAACGGTTCGGGCGTCACTCGGGCGCCGGGTTTGTGGCCCCCTCCCCTCGGGGTCGCGATAGAAAGGAAACATGAAGCCTCGTCGCTGAGCGCAGAGGGGGATCTCCTCGCCCCCTTCCACAGGACTTGGAAAGTTGGACGTCCCTGAGCAAAGAGAGGGCGGTCAGGTGTCGAAAACCCCCGCCGCGCGACTCCTGATTTCGGCTTTTCTTTCCGGGCTCACCTCCATCAGGGGCGGGCGGCAGAAGGATTCGCGCAGTCCCATAAGCTCCAACATGTACTTCATCGCGGGTATGTCTCCGCGGGCCTTTGAGCCAGCCTCGTTGAGGCGTTCCTGGGCCGCGTCGACGTCGCCTCCCGAGCGGAAAGCCTCGAAAACCGCCGCCGTCTGCGCCGGGATGACGTTGGCGTTGCCCGTGATACAGCCGGCGGCCCCATTTCGCAGCGCCTTCGC
>CAYRCA010000158.1:8104-8655 GCA_964422565.1 uncultured Acidobacteriota bacterium
CCCGCTACGGACGACGACGCAGGGGCCACCAACCGCAAGCAGCCGCGGCGATCCGGTGAATACCCCGAGTTTCGGGAACTCCCGGATGTACTCCATAAAGCCATCCTCGTCGCCTGAAGAATCCTTGATTCCATAGAGTCTGTCGAACCCCTCCAAGCGCCGCAGCAGTTCGTGTGTAATTGGAGCTCCGCTCATGGCCGGGAAGTGGTACATCAACACGGGGACGCGCGACGCTTCCAGGACGGCGGCGAAGAAACGCTCCAGCCCGTCGACGGTCACGTTTCGGAAAAAGAACGGGGGCAGGGCCATGACCGCGTCAACTCCGACCCCGCCGGCGTGTCCGAGCAGATCGAGGGTGTCCGGCAGGCTGGTGGCGCCGACGTGACAGATCACATCGAGCCCCCCCCGGGCCTCCAGCATCCGTTCCAGGATTCGCTTGCGCTCCGCCACGCTGAACGAGGCGAATTCGCCGGTGGTACCGAAGGCCACCACACCATCCAGGCCCCGTTCCTCGAGATAACGCCAGAGGTCGTGGGAGAGGGCCTCGTCGA
>CAYRCA010000159.1:0-8624 GCA_964422565.1 uncultured Acidobacteriota bacterium
CCGGCAATACGGCGGCGCGGAACTGCAGGTCCTGCTCTACGAGTTCAAGGAGGACCTGAACGGTTATCTCTCCGGTCTGCCCGCCACCGTCGCCGTGCGATCTCTGGAGGAGTTGATCCGCTTCAACGAAGAGAACCGGGATCGGCAGATGCCTTACTTCGGGCAGGAGATCCTCCTCATGGCCCGGGAAAAGGGGCCGCTCACCAGCCGGGAGTACCTGGAGGCGTTGGCCACCTGCCGCACCATGGCCCGCGAGCAGGGGATCGACGCGGTCATGGACGAGCACCGGCTCGACGCCATCGTGGCCCCCACGGGCGGTCCCGCCTGGAAGATCGACCTGGTCAACGGAGATCACTTTCTGGGGGGAAGTTCCAGTCCCGCGGCCGTAGCCGGCTATCCCAATATCACCCTTCCCGTCGGCTTCATCCACGGCCTGCCGGTGGGCATCTCCTTTTTCGGCCGCCCCTGGAGCGAGGCCAAACTTCTCTCGCTGGCCTATGCCTTCGAGCGGGTGACACAGGTTCGCCGCCCGCCCGGACTGGTTCATTCCGTCGACGTGTGAGGTGGCGGCGGAGAGCGGGGGTTATTGCCCGGATCCGGTTTCCGCATCCGTCGCGGGAGCGTCCGTCCGGCGCGATCCACGGGAACTTGGCCGACGACGGCCGGGGATGGTCCGTCCACCCCCTCTTTTTGCTCTTTTCGAGCAGCCTCTGGAGTAGTTGAACCGAGGCTGCTAGCATGGGCCGACAAGAGGAGGAAACCGTGAGCGTAGTCAACCGTCGCAACTTCATGAGCCGATCCACTCTGGCCGGCGTCGGCGTTGGCCTGGTCGCATCCGGCCTCGCGCGACCCGCTTGGGCCTATCCCCATCCCGACAAGGACGCCATCTCCCTCGCCACCTGGTCGCTGGTGCGAAGCTTCCGGGCGGGAGTCTGGACACTCGCCGACATCCACCGCATCTGCCGCGAGGATTTCCAGCTGGATGGTGTCGAGTACGTCACCGCCTTTTTCGAGGCGCCGGTCGCGGGCTACCTCGACCGGCTCAACAAGGCGGCCGAGGACTACGGGGTGCGCAACGTCCTGATCATGGTCGACAACGAGGGACCCATGGTCGCCAAAGATCGTCAGGCCCGGATGCAGGCGGCCGTCAACCATCGGAAATGGGTCGACGTGGCGGCCTACCTGGGATGCCACGCGATCCGCTGCAACGCCCTGGGCGGCGAGGCCGCCTTCGAGCAGGATCCCGACTCGCTGGATCGCGCCGCCGAGTCCTTCGGCGCCCTGATCGACTACGCGAAGGAGTCCCAAATCAACATTCTGATCGAAAACCATGGCGGTCTCTCTTCGGATCCCGAATGGCTGCCGGCCCTGATGAGGAAAGTGAACAGCCCCCACTTCGGCATTCTGCCGGACTATGGGAACTACCACCCCGGAAGCGACATCGCGGAGGCCGTCGGGAAGGCCATGCCGTACGCCAAGGGGGTGTCGGTCAAGGCGGCTTGGTCGCCCGACGGGTCTCATCCCGCCTACGACCTGGAGAGCCTGATCCGAATCTCCAAGGAGTCGGGGTTCTCCGGATTCTGGGGGATCGAATCCAGTTTGCGGCGGTCCGCCGAGGACCGGCCGTCGAGCCCCGACGACATCAAACGGGACGACTGGCAAGCGGTGCTCTGGACGAAGCAAGCCATCCAGAGAGTCGTTTTCGGGTAAAGGAGATTGGATGACGCGGACCCGGGAGATCGGCGGCTCCGGAGTCCAAGCCTCGACCGTGGCCTTGGGCGCCTGGGCGATCGGCGGGTGGATGTGGGGCGGCCAGGATGACCGCGAATCCATCCGGACCGTTCACGCGGCCCTCGACCACGGCGTCAACTTTATCGATACGGCGCCCATCTACGGATTCGGTCGTTCCGAGGAGGTGGTCGGCCGGGCGATCGCCGGCCGCCGGGATCGAGTGGTCCTGGCGACGAAATGCGGGCTCCTCTGGGAGGGGGCCGAGCCTCGAAAAGGTCGGTACCACTTCTCCGCCGACGAAAAGGGGCTGGTGGATCGGGAAAAGGCCCGGTTTCACGTCTATCGTTACCTGGGAGGCGCGTCCATCCGCGAGGAGCTGGAGGGGAGTCTCCAACGGCTCGGGGTTGAAACCATCGATCTTTACCAGACCCATTGGCAGGAGAGTACGACGTCGATCGAAGAGACCATGGAGACGCTCCTGCGCCTGAAGGAGGAGGGGAAGATCCGGGCCATCGGCGTCAGCAACGCCTCTCTCGATCGGCTCACGACCTATTGCGGGGTCGGGCGGGTCGATGCGGATCAGGAGAAGTACAGCATGCTGGACCGGAGGCTCGAATCCACCAGCATCTCCTTCTGCCGCGAAAAGGGTATTGCCTTCCTCGCCTACTCGCCCCTCGCCAACGGCCTGTTGACGGGAAGGATCGACGCCGACCGTCGGTTCGGCGAGGGAGATCTGCGCCGATCCGGCTCCCTATTCAGCGGCGAGAGGCTCTCCCAAGTCCGTCGCCTGCTCGACCGGATCCAGCCCGTCGCCGATGGTCGCGGCGCGACACTCGCCCAGATCGCCATCGCCTGGACCGTCGCCCAGCCGGGAGTAACCCACGCCCTGGTTGGCGCCCGTACGGCGGAGCAGGCCGCCGCCAACGCCAGGGCGGGTGAGATGATCCTTTCGGACGGGGAACTGGGGGAGATCGCGGCGGCCATCGAAGCT
Source organism: uncultured Acidobacteriota bacterium (assembly GCA_964422565.1). Taxonomy (GTDB): domain Bacteria; phylum Acidobacteriota; class UBA6911; order RPQK01; family JAPXNP01; genus CAYRCA01. The sequence goes on from CAYRCA010000159.1 coordinate 2,723, forward strand.
TATGGGATCGGCACCACGGAGTGATCGTGTCGACGTTCTCCGGCCGGCGGGTCTCTCGCCGGAATCCCGGGGCTACGAAGGAGAACGCGACGCGGGGGCGGGATCGGATTCGGTGTCGGCGGGCACCGGCACGGCGGGCTTGAGCAACAATCGATCCCCCAGGGGAGCCTCCATCAGGATCCGCCGAATTCTCCGCGCCGCCCGCCCATCGCCGTAAGGGTTGGCCATTCCCGCCAGGGACGAGCGGAACCGTTCACTCAGGGCCGTCTCCACGGCCCGGGAGATCGCCTCGACCTCCGGTTCCACATCGAGGACGTTGCGCGCCCGCTCCCGTCCCCGCTGGCGCAGGCCGATATTCACCGTCGGAAGGGACAGGGAGGGGGTTTCCATGATGCCGCTGCTGGAATTCCCCACCAGCAGCCTCACACAGTGCAGAAGGCCCCAGTAGTAAAGGTGGTCCAGGCTGACGAACAGGTGAGCCGACCGGTGAAGGCGGCAGAATACCCTGGCCCGCTCGATGAGCGTCCGGCTGCCCGAGTCCGCGTTGGGGAAACAGAAGACGATTTGGTGCTCCAGGCGCTCCAACGCCGCGTAAAGAGCGTCGGCCTCGTAGGTGGTATCCCTCCGCAGGGTCACCGGGTGGTAGAGCACCAGGATCGTCGGGCGGCCGAGGTTGATCCCCAGGCGCCTCTCGACCTCCTCCTTGGAGGGGATCCGTCGGCGGTACAGGTGATCCAGGGACGGGGCGCCGACCCGGTGGACCCTCCAGGGCTCCTCCCCCATGGCCAGCACCCGGAGCCTCGATGTTTCGGTGGGCGTAAGATGGAGGTGGCTCAACTTGGTGAGGGCGTTGCGCACCGCCTCGTCGATGGCCCCCTCGCTGACCTCGCCCCCCTCGATGTGGACGATGGGAATTCGCAGAGCCAGCGCCACGGCCGCGGGCGCCAGCATTTCGTAGCGATCCGCGATGAGAACCAGCAGGTCGGGTCGCCGCGCCCCCAGCGAATCCGCCAGACCCAGGGCGGCCACACCGATCGTTTTGGCCATCCCGACGTCCGTGTCGGAGCTGAGCAGGCACTCGATCCGGTCGGTGACCGGAAAGCCGTCCTTCTCGATCTCGTCGACGGTGGACCCAAACTCGGGAGAGAGGTGGGATCCCAGGACGATCAACTGGAGCCGGGCCGAGGGCTCGTCGAGGAGTTCCCTCATGGGCCAGTAGAGATGTCCGTAGTCGGCCCGAGAGGTTGTCACGAAGGCGATCCGTCGTACCCGCGCCGGCTGCATCGTCTCTGAGTATAGCCGGACTTCCCGTCGTGGCGTCGAGGCGAAGCGCCCGGACGACGCGCCGGCCGTTCCGGTCTTGACCCCGCCGCCGCCAAATACCGCACCACCCTCGAGAAGGACCTCCTCCGGGATCGAACCGGCCCTTGTGTTAATTTGGAGAACGTCTCGAGTCGCCCATGCCGAATTCCAGCCTCTACGACGAGCTTGCCCCTCGGTTCCGAAGCTACTCGGAACGGCGTCGCGCCTACCTCTCCGGAATCGACGATCTGGTGGTTCCCCGCCTGAGGGGGACCAGCCTTCTCGACGTGGGGGCGGGGGACGGCGTCCGGGCGCGGCGGTTGGCTCGACGGGCCGGGCTCCGACGACTCGTTCTGGTGGAGCCCAACATACCGATGGCTCGGCTATGCGACGGCCCGGGCGCCGAGGTCCTCACCGTGCGAGCCGAAGAACTTTCGATGCCCGGGCGGTGTTTCGACAACGCGACCTGCCTCTGGAACGTGCTGGGCCACATTGAAACCTACGCCGACCGGGTTCGGGCTCTGCGCAACATCTCGCGGCTTCTGGCGCCGGGCGCTACGCTCCACCTCGATCTCCAGAACCGCTACAACGTTCGCGCCTACGGATGGAGGAAGGTCACCGGCAGCCTGGTGCGGGATCTGAGGCACCCGCGGGGGGAGAACGGCGGACGACGGTTCAAGATCGATCTTGGCGACCGCCGCCTTTGGGCCCGAGGCTACCTGTTCAGCCCGGCGGAGGCCTCCCGGATGATCGAGGCGGCGGGGCTCGGGATCGTTCGCCGACTCGTCGTCGACTACCGCACCGGAGAGCTTCGGCGCACCTGGATGGAGGGCCAGCTCTTCTACGAACTCGCGCCGGCCGGGCCGTGCTAAACTCCGCGTAGAGTCATCCGGAGAACGTTGGTGGCGGGGTCCCGCGCGGAATCGGGTCCCGTCCGGTTCCGTTCCCGCTCCAATCCGTCTCCGGATGAATTGTAAGTGGCGGGTAAAGGCGCGCGGTCGCCGCGCCGGGACGGGGGAAAGCCCGGGGGTGAGGGAGCTGGATGGTCGGTCGGAGCATTGCGCATTACCGCGTCCTGGAACTCATCGGTCAGGGAGGCATGGGCGAGGTATATCTGGCCGAGGACACCAAGCTGGATCGGAGGGTCGCCCTCAAGTTCCTACCGGCGGAAATGGAGGAGAGTCCGCTCGCCCGAAAACGCTTCTTGCGGGAGGCGCGGTCGGCCGCCGCGTTGGAGCACCCCTTTATTGCCCACATTTACGAAGTCGGCGAAGAAAACGGGCGCAGCTTCATCGCGATGGAATACGTGGCCGGAACGACCCTCGACCGGCGTTTGAAAGAGGGACCGTTACCGTTCGAGGAAGCTCTGCAGATCGCCTCCGAGATCGCCGAAGCTCTGCACGAAGCGCATCGCAAGGGCATCATTCACCGCGACCTGAAGCCCTCCAACATCCTGCTGATGAGGGGAGGGCACGTGAAGGTCACCGACTTCGGTCTGGCCAAGGTCGTGCGGATCAGCCACCGCCCCTCCGAAGGCGGAGACCTTCTGACGGGCCTGACGAGCTCGGGTGCGCCGCTGGGGACGATCCCCTACATGTCGCCGGAGCAGCTCAAAGGAGAGGCGCTGGACACTCGCTCCGACATCTTCCCCTTCGGAATTCTCCTGCACGAAATGCTCTGCGGGGTCCATCCCTTCCGCCGGCCCGACACGTACGAGACGGCCGGAGCGATCCTGCGGGACGAACCGCCCTCCCTCACCCAGTTCGAACCTTCCGTATCCGAGGTGCTCTCCTACGTCCTGCGAAAGATGTTGGCCAAGAGGCCCGAGCATCGTTATCAGTCGGTTTTGGAGGTTCAGACCGATCTTCTGGGCCTTCTCAAGAAGGTTCGACTCAGCACCCCCTCGGGCTCCACCTTGAGGAAGCTCGGCTCCGGCTTTGTGCGGAGGCGACTTTGGTGGGCGCTCCTGCCGGTACTGATTGTCGCGTTTCTTGCGGGTTCGTTCGTCTCTCGAAGGCCCGGATCTCAACCCCGAGACCAATTCCACTTGGAGGTTTCCCTTCCGCCCGGTGAACGTCTGGCTCATTACTACCGTACCGGTCTGGCGGTGGACCCGAACGGCGCGATGCTGGCGCTCGTCTCCGGATCCGTGGCCAATCCCTACATTTTTCCCGAGAGGACGAGGATCTACGTTCGCCGCTTCGACGAGTGGCAACCGCGTCCGTTGGTCGGCACCGAGCACGGGTTTCAGCCCTTCTTTTCGCCCGACGGCCGCTGGCTGGGATTCACCCAGCAGGACCCGGTGTCCAATCGCTGGTACCTGAAGAAGATCCGGGTCGAAGGCGGCGAACCGATCACTCTTTGCGAGTGTGAGGCGCGCTGGGGTGCGTCTTGGGGAACGGACGGCACCATCGTCTTTGGAGCGGATTCGGGCGGGCTTCGAAGAGTCTCCGACGCGGGCGGAGAGCCGTACCCGATCACGGAGCCGGATCGCGAAAAAGGAGAGGTCGGACACCGGCTCCCGTTCATTGTGCCGGGCGGAAAGGCGATTCTCTATACGGTGCCGCTGAGGGAAGACGCTCTGGCGAGCGAGGCCCTGGTCTACGCCTATTTCCCGGCAACGGGGGAACGCAGTCGGTTGGCTGAAGGCTGGGACGGCCGTTACGTCCCCTCGGGGCACGTGATCTATGGACGGGAGGGAAGCCTGAAGGCGGTCGCCGTGGACCCGGAAACCCTCGCGGTACGGAGCGCGGAGTTTCCCGTCCTTGACGGAGTGACCCATTCGCTTTTCACCGTAAACCCCGGGCTGAGGACGGGAGCAATGCAGCTGGCCTTCTCCGAGACCGGTATTCTGGCCTACGCCTCAGGCTCCGTCTTTCCGGAGATCCGCAACACCCTGGTCTGGGTCGATCGCCAAGGCGGGGAGGAGCCTCTCGAGATAGAAGGGCGCAACTACTTCACGATCCGGGTCTCGGACAGCGGCAGGCGGCTACTCCTCACGACGATATATCCCCCTCAGGACGTTTGGCTTCACGATCTGGAACGGAAGACTTCGAGGCGTCAGACCTTCGACGGAAACGCTGTATACGCCGTTTGGGGGCCGACTCCGGACCGGTTCACGTTTGTGTCGGATCGGGGAGGGCCCAGAGCTCTTTTCACGAAACTGCTCGACTCGGGCCCCGTTGAGCCGGACCTTCTTCGACGGGAGAAAGAGGGATTTCTTCGGCCCAATCTCTGGTCCCCGGACGGGCGATTTCTGACCGTAGTCGGGCTGGATCCGGAGACCCGTTTCGATCTGGGACTGCTCTCCCCGGATGGAACCTTGGAAATGGTCTTGAATACGCGGTTTTCGGAGCAGTACCCCGAGCTGTCCCCCGACGGTCTCTGGCTGGTCTACTCGTCGAACGAATCGGGGCGGCAAGAGGTCTACGTCCGCCCGTATCCGGGAGACGGCCGAGCCGTACAGATTTCGACCGACGGCGGGATTGAACCGGCCTGGTCCAGAGACGGCGGCGAAATCTTCTACCGGTCTCGAAACGAGTTTTTCGCGGTGCGTGTCCAGGCGAACGACGGGTCGCTGACGGTCGGACTGCCGGTCAAGCTCTTCGAGGGGGACTACGGCAGCGTTTTCGCGGTCCGATCTTACGACATCGCGCCGGACGGACGCTTCCTCGTACTGAAGCGCCCCGACGAAGCGACCATGGCGGCGGCGGTCGGCCGCTTCTTCCCGGACCGGGTCGGGGTGGTTCTCAACTGGCTCGACGAACTCAGGCGACGGGCGCCGGTTTCCACAACCAGGCTCTCCCCGTAACCGGAATCGGCGATCGGTGCGACCCATCATCGGACGATCAGGAGTCGGCTGATAGAATGCCGATGATGAAGGAGGCGCAGCCAAGACGTCCCGCACAGCTACCCGAATACAGTGAGATTTGTCTGCGGGCCTTGGTGGAGCAGGGATTGGCGCGAAAGATTTCCCTCGGAGGCGGCCTGGGAATCCTGCACTACCTCGACTATCGGACCACCCGAGATGTCGACGCGTGGTGGGCCGAGGACGCCGGGTCCGAAGACCGCCGGCGGGTGACCGAAGTCATTCGTTCCGTTTTGCGTTCTCACGGGGCAGTGGAGGTTCGCGCCTGGGGCGATGTGATCAGTGTCGAACTTCAACGGGAGGGCCGTAAGGTTTTCAGCTTTCAGATCGCCCGGAACTCCGCCCGGCTGACGCCGGCGGAAACGGCGCCGTGGATCGATGTTCCGCTGGACAGCCTGCCGGATCTCGTGGCCGGAAAGATGGTGGCGCTTGTGGAGCGCGGCGCCCCGCGGGATTTTCGGGACATTCACGCCCTTTGCGAAGCGGGCCTTGCGACGCCGAACGAATGCTGGAGCCTTTGGGAGAAGCGGGAGAAGCTGGCGCAAAACGACGCCGATGTCGAAAGGGCCCGATTGGCCGTCGCCACCCATCTAACTCGCATCATTCAGCACCGACGGCTGGATCAAATCGACGACCCCCAAGCTCGATCCGAGGCCGCCCGGGTGAGAGGCTGGTTCGGGGACGTGTTCCTGGCGAAACCCGGGGAGGCGAAATGATTCGGATCGACGGCAC
>CAYRCA010000160.1:0-8605 GCA_964422565.1 uncultured Acidobacteriota bacterium
AGTCTCCAAACGCCGCCGACGCGGTCCATTGAGACCCCCCGACCCCGGCGCGATCCGTGACGTCCTGAAAAGTGCCGTCGCCGCGATTCCGATAGAGAATGTTGGCCGTCAACTGCGTGATGTAGACATCCGCGAAACCGTCGTTGTCGTAGTCGCCAACCGCGACCCCCATGCCCCAACCGGTCCCGGTCAGTCCGGCGGCCGGCGTCACATCCTCAAAGGTCCCGTCCCTCCGGTTCCGATATAGTACCGCCGTGACGGGATTGGCTCCCGCCCGCATCCGCTCCATGGTCGATCCCTGGACAAGCAGCAGGTCCAGCCATCCATCGTTGTCGTAATCGAAGAAGCCGATCCCGCCGCCCTTGGCCTCGAAGAGGTAGCGCTTTTCCGTCTTGTCGCCGCTGAGATGGAGAAAACGGACGCCGGCGTCCTCCGCCACGTCGCGAAACCTGGGGATCTCGTCGCCACTACCCGCCGGGACCCTCCCAAACGGCCCGACGAGCATCGACAGTACAGCCACGCTGGCAAAGCGCGCTCGGCCCATGGCCACATGATAGTGCAACTCACCCGCGCGAACGAATGCGGGACCGGCAACTCCCGTCGGGAGACGAGAAGAGGGCTCAATTCTCCGGCGGCGCGATCGCCTCACCCGTATCGACTCGACTTATCCCCTCCGGGCAACCTCGACCGGGCGGTGGATCGGGGGCCCGGACGGCGGAATCAAATCAAATCGGGCGGTGACATCTTCTTCCCGATCTCCTATACTGTTGCGAAGGGAGGGCAGACCATCCTCGACGAGAGGACGTGGATTTCTTGCGAAAACCCATCTCAATGCTGACAGTTTGGCTATGGCTTCCGATCGCGGCCTCCACCGCTCTTTTTTGCCAGGGCGCGGGACAGGCGGGACAGGACGAGGATCAACCGCGAACGACCGTGCGCGCCATCAGCGAAACCGTGATCCTGGATCTGGTGGTTCGCGACCGCGATGGGCGACCGGTCGAAGACCTGCGGCAAAGCGAGATCGAGGTTTACGAGAACGGCGGGAGGCAGGAGATCCTCAGCTTCCGCTTCGTGGGAGGCGACCGCTTCGGCGGTGGCGAACTCTCGACCCGAGGCTTGGAGGGCGCTGACCCCGAGGAGCGCTCCACCCGCGTCGGCTTCGACCCCTTCCGACACGTCAGCCTGGTGACGCTGGTCTTCGAGCGATTGCCCGACACGGCGCGCCACATGGCCAGGCAAGCGGCCCTGCACTTCATCGACACCGGGATGCGGGAGAACACGCTGGTGGCCGTCTTCGCCATCGACAACCGCCTCTACCTGCTCGAGCACTACACGAACGACCGGGACGCGCTCCGCGAGGCGGTCTTGAAGGCCACGTCCGGCGCCTACGGCCAGTTTGACTCGCAGTCGACCGACGCCATTCAGGGACAGATGCAGGAGATCTCGCGCCGTCTCAAGCGAGATGAGCTCACCGATTCGATTCTGGGCGGCAGTTCGGTCACTCCGGACCTTCAGGACATGCAGGAGGTCCAGCTCGAAGAGGTGACCTTGAACGTACTCCGCCAAGCCGAACGCATGATGCTGTATCAGCGGGGCCATCAAACGGTGACGGCGCTTCTCGCCCTGGTCGAGGAGGCCGGAAGGCTCTCCGGGCGCAAGACGCTGATTCTTCTCTCCGCCGGTATCCAGGTCCCCCATGCGGTGGTGGGACGGTATCGTACGCTCATCAGCCAGGCCAACCGGGCGAACGTCAGCATCTACACCGTGGATGCCCGAGGCCTGACCACCGAGGAGATCATGTCCGACTCCAAGTACATGCTCTCTCAGGCGGTGCAGGCCAGCCGCGATCAGAGGATGACCGGACTGGGGCGCATGGTGACCCGGGACGAGGCAATGATCGACGAGTATGCGGAGACCAGCATTCGCCTGAACAAATACGGAACCCTGGACAACCTGGCCCGGAGCACGGGCGGGTTTTTCGTCTCTGGAACCAACGATCCCTCGCACCTGGTTGATCGTATCAGCGAAGACATCCGAAGTTACTACGAGGTCGCCTACGCTCCGTCGATCATGGAATACGACGGCAGGTTTCGGGAAATCACGGTCCGGGTGACACGCCCCGGGATACGGGTTCAGAGCCGGAGCGGTTATTTCGCCCTGCCCCCGGGAACGCAGACGCCCTTCCAGCCCTACGAGATTCCGATGCTCGTGGCTCTCAACTCGGACCCCCGGCCGCGGGACTTCGACTTTCGCAGCAGGATCCTCCGCTTCGACCCGGAGGGGGACGAGGTCAGGCATGTGATAGTGATCGAGGTCCCGTTCCAGGCCTTCCATTTTGTGGAGGACAGAAGGGAGGGGCTCTACAACACCCGATTCTCAATCCTCGTCCTGGTCAAGGACGAGAGCGACCGTATCGTGGGAAGGTATACCCAGGACTACCCGCTGCGGGGACCGCTCGACAGGGTTGATCGTGTGAAGTCCGGAAGCGTCGTCTTTATGAGGGAGACGCTCTTCCCTCCCGGCCACTACACCGTGGAGTCGGCCGTCGTCGATCAGGTGACCCGCAGAAGCAGCATCCGTCGCTCGCGGTTGGTGGTCAGACCGACAAGCCCGGAACTGAGCATGAGCAGTATCTCGATCGTCAGGAGGGTCGACCCCGTGGCGGATGACGACGATGTGGAGGGGCCGTTCCGTTACCAGGACGGCAGGATCGTTCCGACGCTGGCAGGGTCCATCCTGCCCGACTCCGACTCCGGTGTCGGGGTTTATTGTGTCGTATATCCCTCCAGGAAGACCCGGGAGGCGCCCCGTCTGGTCCTGGACGTCCTCCAGAACGGGCGCGTTCTCGCCAGTGGAACCCAGCCGCTTCCCCCCCCCGACTCGGACGGGGCGATAAGGTTCGCGGGAACGGTGTCGGTCGCTGGGCTGGCCCCCGGCAGTTACGAGGTCAGGGTGTATGCCGTACAGGGAAGCTCCGTTGTGAAAGAGCACGCCTTCTTTTCCTTGGGTAGTCCCGACACCGATCGAACGTCGGCGCTCCAGTGATCGGATCCATGTCGGATGTCGGTTGTCCTCCGGTCTGTTCCGCGCCCGTAAGACATGGGTCCCAACAGTTGCCGGCTGAGCGCGGCTTAACGCGCGATCTGTAATTCAGGCTGGTCACTTGCAGGCGGAGGCGTTACACTGGAATCCGGGCCGTTGAGTCCCGTGAAGCGGGCTTCCGACCGCGGACTGGAGGGGATTATGCCCAGAACAAGTGATTTCACGAAGCTTCCGTCGTTTCTGCTGCTGGCTCTTCTCGTGGGTGTTTCGGCGCCGTCGGCTCAAGCGGCCGAATCGCAGTCGAAGCCGACCAAAGTGGTCAGCGTGATCGCCCGGGACCAGAGCGGAGCTCTGGTCAAAGACCTGGCCGCCGAAGATTTGGAGGTGATCGACAACGGACTGAGGCAGGAAATCCTCTCGTTCCGCACTCCGGACGATCTGCGGGGGGAGAAGCGACTGGTGATGCTGGTGTTCGGCGGCTTGGGCAACGAGGGTCGCCAGTATGCCCGGCGCGCCGCGAACGATTTCCTCCAGGAGGAAGTGAGCGACAACGTTGTGTCCTCCGTATTCGCGATCGACCGTCGTCTGTACGCATTGGCGCCGTTCTCCAACGAGGGGAAGGACTTGGAGGAGGCCGTGCGGGTGGCCACCTCCGGCTCACTCGAGAGTTACAGGAGGGCTTCGGAAAGGGTAGAGGAACGTTTGCGACAAGCCGGGGATCGGCTCTCCGATTTGGACCGCGTTGTCGTGGACACCCTGGCGGCCGCCTCACAAATGCAGAGGGAAGAATGGACCTACGCAGCGCTCGACTCGCTGAACGTCCTTGTCGATCGCTTGGCGCAGATCGAGGGACGCAAGGCGATCATCTTCTTTTCCGAGGGACTCGTCATCCGTGACGTCATGTTCGACCGGTTCAATCTCTTGGTAAACGACGCGAACGCAGCTCAGGCGGCGGTCTATACCGTGGACGCCCGGGGTCTGCTGACGGGTGGCCTCGTTTCCGGCGCCCGCGACATGCTCGGCGGCGCCAGTTCGGCCGCCGCCAGTCAGCACGGCTCCACGGAGGCCACCTCGGCTTGGCAGGCAACCGCCCTGGAGGCGGCCGGCCAAGCCGTCCGCATGAACGTCCAGGAGGCGCTGGCAACCCTCTCTCTCCAGACGGGCGGCTTCCTCATCGGGAACACCAACGACTCGCGGCCGGGCATGAAAAGAATCACGGAGGAGCTCGATCAATACTACCAGATCGCCTATTCTCCGCCCGACGCGGACGGGGAGGGAGCCCTGCGCCAACTGGCGGTGAAATCGCTTCGCCCCGGTGTCGAGGTGTTCGCTCCCACGGCGTATCTGGACCTGCCCGACATGAGTGGCCTGGAGATCCAGCCCTACGAACTGCCCATCCTCCAAACCCTCTCGGGCGACCAACTCACCAACGAGTTCCACCTGAAGGCCCGGGTGCTCCGTTTCGGCCCCAGCGAGAGGGGGCTCCAGCACACGCTGGCCCTGGAAGTGCCGATGGGCGGTTTTGCCTTCAGCCAGAACGAGGAATTGAAGCTTTACTTTACAAACTTCTCCCTGCTGGCTTTGATCAAGGGCCCGGAGGAGAGCCTGCTCTACAAGTTCTCGCAGGACTACCCGCTCCAGGGGCCGCTCGAAAGGATGAAGGGCATGAAGGAGGGCAACATGCTCTTCCTGCGGAACTTCTACCTCCCGCCCGGCAACTATGTGCTCGAGGCCGGCGTGAGGGATGACGGCACGGGGGAGATCTCCGCTGTCAGGGAACCCCTGGTGGTGTCGGAATGGCCCCAGGGGCCTTCTCTCAGCAGCCTCATGGTGATCGACCGCGTCGATTCCATCTCGGATATGAGCCGGGAACTGGACAATCCTCTTCGTTACCAGGAAGTGAAGGTGGCCCCCAACATGGGACATTCCATCGCGATCACACCGGAGGGGCAGATCGGGTTCTACTGTGTGATATACCCCGCAAAGCAGGTCAGCGAACCTCTGGTGATGGCGCTCCTTTTCTTCCGGGACGGAGAACCGCTGTTCCAGGGTCGTCCCCCCCTTCCTCCCCCGGACGAGGACGGGAAGGTCCAGGTGGTGCTCAATCTGCCGCTTTCCAACTTCGCGCCCGGCGACTACGAGGTCGTGGCCGTCGTGCAGCAGGGGGAGGGCGCCGCCGAGGAGCGCCTCGGTTTCACCTTGACCGGCAACTGAGATTGACGATTGGGTAGACTGCGTTTTGGAGGTTTCCCCGGAAAGGTCGAGTGCCTGAAGTGAAACATTGGCTGCGAATTACCCTTGGGCTTGGATTGCTGCTGCACGCCACGGGTGGGCCGGTGTTGCCCAACCCCCAGGAGTCCCCCGACGGCGCGACCGATGCGGAGCAGTCGGTCCCCCTTGTCAGGACCCACGCCGACGCGGTGCTCCTGGATGTGGTCGTGCGCGATCGGAGAGGGCGGCCCGTCCGCGATCTGCGGATCGACGAGATCGTAGTCTACGAGGACGGCGTCAAGCAGGAGATCCGGGAATTTCGGACCCGTCAGGAAATGCTTGTGTCGCGAGAGTCGGCCGGTGAGGACGAAGCCCCGGAGTTACGGACGGCGCCGACGCCCGATGTCGATCCATTCCGGTACCTGAACCTCGTCAGTCTCGTTTTCGACCGACTGAGCCTCGAAGGCCGACGCTTCGCCAGGCAGGGCGCACTCGACTTTTTGGAAACGGGCATCGACGAGAACACCCTCGTCGCGGTCTTCGTCATCGATCACCGACTGGGTGTCGTCGAGCCTTTCACGACCGACCGGGCGGCTTTGAGGACGGCCGTCGAACGGGCGACCACCTTCGACTCCACCCGCTTCGCCTCGGAGTCGGATGCCATTGAGCGCGGCCTGGAGGAGCTTTCCGCGGCGGGAGCCGCGGCCGCGTCGGCGGCTGACGGGGTCGGCGCCGACAGCGTTCCCTCCGGGGATTTCGGAGCCGACTTCAGAGCCGAGGCCATGGCCGAGATGACCGTCAATATGCTCCAGAAGTCGCGAGAGTTGGCCCGCCAGCAGCAGGGAACGTCGTCGATTTACGCGCTCTTGGCGCTGGCGGGAGAACAACGTCGATTGGCGGGCAGGAAGACTGTTCTGTTCTTTTCGGAGGGGATCCAGGTGCCGCCCAATCTGGTGGATCGCTTCCGCTACACCATCGGCGCCGCCAACCAAGCCAACGTGAGCGTGTATGCCGTGGACGCCCGCGGGCTGACCTCCCAGGGGCAGATGGGGGAATCCGGGCAGGTCCTGGGCCAGGCGGCCAGAGCCAGCCGTACGCAGCAACAGGCTGGGCCGGGGAGGGCGGTTACAAGAGAACAGGCCATGATTTTCGAAAACGCCGAGACCAGCCTCCGGCTGAATACTCATGGGACGCTGGCCGATCTCGCCGAGGGCACCGGCGGAATCCTGATTGCGAACACCAACGATCTTCGACCCTCCATGAGGCACCTGGTGGAAGACCTCCAGGTCTATTACGAGCTCGCGTATATCCCGAAGAATCCGCTATTCGACGGTAACTTCCGCCAGATCCGCGTCGACGTCTCCCGTCCCGACGTGGTGGTGCAGAGCCGTAGCGGATACTTCGCGATGCCCCCTCTTTCGAGCGACGCTCCCCCGGTCTTCCCGTATGAGGTGCCGCTGCTGGCGGCCCTCAGCTCCGACCCTCCGCCCCATGACTTCGACTATCGATTTCGGGCGTTGCGCTTTCACCCTTCGGGCGACGAGTTTCAATACACGCTTGTGGCCGAGATCCCGCTCTCCAGCTTCACTTTTCGGACGGATCCCGCCGCGGATACCTACACCACCCGCTTTTCAGTGGTGGCGATTGTTCGGGACACCGAGGACAGGATCGTCCGGAAGATCAGCCAGGACTACCCCCTGGTTGGTCCCCTGGACAGGCTGGAATCGTTCCGCGACTCGGAGATGGTCTTCGTCCGCCAATTCTCTCTGCCGTCCGGTCGCTACCGACTCGAAATGGCCGCCTACGACGAGGAGAGCAATCGTGTGAGCGCCCGACGGAGTGTTCTGGTGGTTCCGAGTCGTGACGAGGGCGTTGGCCTGAGCGCGCTGAGTATGATTCGCCGGATCGATCCCGTCGAACAGCCGGGTGCCGACCAGGACCGGAATCCCTTTGTGATCGAGTCGGGCAAGATCGTCCCCAACCTGACCGGACGCACCTTCAAGGGTTCGGGTGGCAACGTGCTGGTGTTCCTGGTGGTGTACCCCTCCCCGTCTATCGCGGACCCCCCATCTCTGGAGTTGCAGGTTCTGCACAGTGGCCAGGTCCTGGGGGGAGGCGTCCTGGACCTGCCCGAGTCCAATGAGAAGGGGGAAATTCCGTACATCGCCACTTTGCCGATCGATCAACTGGAGCCGGGAAGCTACGAGATCCGGGCCGTTGTGCGGCAGGGCGACTCGACGGCGGTCGAGCACGGATTCTTCGCCGTGGAGATGTAGGTTGCCGCGGGCGGGGACTCGGACCGGCGTCCCGCTCCATCCAGCCTCTCGGACGCCGAAACCGTGTGGCCTTCGGGCCGATTCGGCCGGGAAAGTCGATACTCTCGCCGACAATCCGAACCGAAATGGACAGACGCCCGCACCATCGGTCCATTCCGTCGTCCCGCAGAACGTAATATCTTGGGTGCCCATGTGCGGAATGGTCGAATGCCCGGTGAACGTCAGCGAGGGGCGGGATGGGGAGAGGCTGAAGGACATTCTCGGCGTTCTGAACTCGCGTCCCGGTATCTTTCTTCTGGACGTCCACTCCGACCCGGACCACAACCGATCGGTGATCACCCTGGCCGGCGAACCGGGGGCCCTGGAGGACGCGCTGCTTACTCTGGTCGGGGAGGCTGTGAGGCGTCTCGATATCCAACATCACTCGGGGATCCATCCCCGCATCGGTGTCGTCGACGTGGTTCCCTTCGCGCCCCTGGCGCGGGCGACGATGGACGATTGCGTTCGCCTCGCCCACCGGTTCGGCGAGCGCGTCGCGCGCCAACTCGATATCCCGGTGTATCTGTACGGCCGGGCGGCGCGCCGACCGGAACGGCGCCTCCTGGCCGTCGTGCGGCGGGGGGAGTATGAGGATCTGAAGGTGGCGATCGAGCGGGATGGGGCGCGGGCGCCCGATTTCGGGCCGCCCCGGCTGCATCCCACCGCCGGGGCGGTGGCGGTCGGCGCCAGGGAGATCCTGATCGCCTTCAATGTGAACCTGGCGACTCGGGATCTCGATGTCGCCCGGACGATCGCCCGGCTGATCCGGGAGAGCAACGGGGGACTGCCCGCGGTTCAGGCGCTCGGACTATATCTTCCCACGCGGGATCGGGCACAAGTCTCGACCAACCTCATCGATTTTCGGACGACCGGGCCCAAACTCGTCGTAGAGCGAGTTCGAGAGGAAGCCGCCCGGCTCGGAACGGAGGTGGAGTTCAGCGAGATCGTGGGGCTGATTCCCCGGGCGGCACTCCCCGAGAATCCGGAGGCTACGTTGGGCTTGCGGCATTTTGGGCCCCACCGCATTCTGGAGCGGA
>CAYRCA010000161.1:0-8559 GCA_964422565.1 uncultured Acidobacteriota bacterium
GCCACGTGTGGCGGGAATCGCCGCCGGGAATGGAATCGTGTCTCCAGTTCCCCAAGGAAACCCGAATCGCGAGGGCTGGGAGTCGGGCTCCGGCGGCACCCGATCACCGAATAGCCCGTTTCCGATCCCCCTCCGATCTCGGGGGACCGATTCCGGATCATCGAGTCGGAACGAGTCAGAACAGGGTATCCGGCCTGCGCAATGTCCCGAAGCTTCCGATTCCCTTCAGGAAAAAAGAGAATCGGACTTGCCGTTCCTGCCGGTTCTGAATGTTGAATCCCCCCACCTCGAACGAGACGCCGCAGCAGTCCCAGAAGTAGTTGGCCCGCACCAGGTGATTGAGGAGGCGCTCCGCCTGTGCGTCGTAGCTGAAGGCCGCGAAGGTGGAGAACCCTCGATTCTGGTCGCCGAGGCCGACGCGGCCCTGGAGTTGACTGGCCCTGCCCACTTCCTCGACGAGCTCCCGCGTGACGAAGTAGGTGGTGGCCAGGGTGAGGAGATCACGCTGCAGGGATCCGGTCAGGGAGAAGCTCTGGAACCGGCCGGACTGAGTGTCGTAGTCGCCCCGTATATCGAACATGGACCCGGCCCGGGGGGTCAGGCGGACGACCGTGGTGACTGGAGAGAAGTCCCTTTCTCCCACCGCATAGGGGAGACCAGTCAGCGAGTTCAGCGGAAAGAACTGGTTGACGGCTCCCTCGCGGATGGCGCCGCCGAAGGTCGGATCGAAGAAGTACTTCTGGCCGACCTTCACCGCCATCCACTCCCGGGTGGCTCCGCGCGGACCGCCTTTGACGAAGAGGCGATTGACGACGGCATATTCGATCTCGTTGGTCGGCGCGACGGCGTCGACGGCATCGAAGCGGATCGTGCGATCGAAGTCGTCGATCCCGTCGATCAACCGGTAGCGGACCTGGGGCTCGATCAGGTGCTTCCAGCGGGTGCCGGCCTCATCGCCGTAGAATCGGGACACTCCCCATCCCTTGAGCTCGACGGAGACTTCCGCGTAGCGGCGGTGGAGGCTCCTGCCCGAAACCGGGTCGCCGCCCTCCTCCCCGAGATCGAGACTGTCGCTGTAGTAGGTTTCACGCAGTCCAAGGCTTGGTGTCACGCGCAATCCCTGAAAGAGGGGAAAGGACGCGTAGACGCGGGGAAATAGGTCGAGGCGCTGGCTGACTCGCGGGGTCTCGATCAGAGCGTCGGAACGGCTCATCCCGCCCACCGAGCTTTCCAGGTCCAGATACAGGGGACTCCGGCTCAGGCGTTGACCCATGAGACGAAACTGAAACAGGGGCGTTGCCTGGGTCACAATGTTACGGTTCGGGAAGAAGGTTTCCTCCCGCATCAGAAGGATGTTGAACGATCGCGAACCGGTGTTGTTGGTCAGAAACAACCGCGACGCCTCAACCGGACGCGTGGCGGTGAAGAAGTTATCGGAAAAGGTCTGCCGGAAGCGGAAATTGGACACCAGATTGAAGTCGGCCACCGCCCGGAAGCCGCCCCCGAACTGCGTTCGGCCGATTCCCTCGAAACTGGCGCCGCCCCGGCCGAGGCGGTCGTCCACAAAATCTCCCGAAAGGTCGAGGAATGTCTCTTGGTTCGGCCGGGCTCGAAGGTTGAAACCGCTTCCCAGGCCCCGGAGCGAGTAGTAGTCCTGCTCGATCAGCAGGTCCGCGCTCTGCCCGAGAACCAGGTAGAAGCGGTTCGTCACGCGCCTGCCCTTGTTGGTGGACGTTCCCGTCGTGGGGAGCATGAAACCCGTCGCTCGCCCCTTGCCTCCGGTGGGAACGGCCACATAGGGTAGATAGAACAGCGGTAAATCCTTGACGCGGAAGAGGGTGTGCCTGAATCGGGCCGACCGTTCCGTGTTGATGACGGCGCGGCTGATACGGAAGCTCCACATGGGTACCGCCTCCTCGCAGGCCGTCAGGTAGCCGGTCTCGGCCACGTAGGAGTGGGGACCGATCTTTTCGAGCCTCTCGACCCGGACGAAAAGCTCCTCGTCGGTAAACCCGTAGGCGTCGTCAATGGTCCCCGTGTTCGTCTCGACATTCAGCTGGGCCCGGCTGCCGCGGAGCCAGCTATTCGTTCTGGTGAGTTCGAGCGGACCTTCCACCTCGACCCGTTGAGTCTCCGGGTCGTAGGTGATCTCGGGGGCCTCGAGACGCGCGTCCCCGTACGTGGCCACGATATCCCCCCGGGCTGTGATGCGTCCGTCGGGGAGGGTCTCGATAATGTCGGCGGTGAGAACGAACACCTGGTCGCCGAAGGGGACCTCGACGCGAGGCCGCTCCTGTGCCTGTGTTGTGGCGCCGAGAAGCAGCATCAGACACCCGAATAGGAGTGACCGTCCCCTCCGCAGAGCTCCCTCGCCCCCGGTCTGCCTCCGGCCGAGGTCGGCGCCTTCCCCAAACATCGCGACTAAGATATCAAGCCCAGGATTCCCGGGGGAAGCGAAGTCGCCAAACTGCGGACGACCTCGGTTCCGGGGCTGCTATAATGTTGCCTTTCCCCATATTGCTGCTGGAGTGAACCCCTGATGGCCGACAAGAAAGAAAAGCGGAAGCCGGAGAGCTGGCCCTCCTACACGATGGTCGAGAGCCGCATGAAGCGGATCTACTTCCAGTTCTACAAGGAAACGTACAAAACCTCCCAGATCGATCGGAAGAATAAGGAGCTAATCGCCATCGCCGCTTCCCTCGGCTTCAAGTGTCAGGGCTGTTTGCAGGGCCATATCGAGAAGGCGCTCCAGTATGGAGCGACGCGGGAGGAGATCAGCGAGACGATCTGCATCGCCATGGGCGTCGGTGCGGCTTCGGTTGTAGACCAGACGGACATCATCGCCGAGAGCATGGGTCTGAAGCTCTTCGACTAGCGGGGCTCCGTCTCAGCTCGACCGGGGTGGATGGGAAGGTTGATCCAAGCATCTTGGAACTTTGCATAAGAAGGGCTCGAAAATACGCGAAGGTTCGGCTGAACCAGGCGGTGACGCGCCGGGTCGGTCGCCCGTCGGAATTCGGTTAAGGGCGGTGGGGGGGGACTTGGCCGGTGCCGAATCCCGGTTCGTGGCCCCGGAAGGAGGGGGAGGACCGACCTTCCGGGGCTCCAGGGAGACCACTCGGGTCTTCAAATATAGATGCGCCAGGCGGGGGAAAGTTCACCACGATGCCCGAGCCGTGCGGCGAGACGCTCGACCGATTGTTGGCTGAATTCCGGGACCAACTGGATCAGTTCGTCTTCTTTCATCTGGGCTCCGACGCGCAGGTCCGAGTCGACTCGGGAAGGGACGGAATTCGGGTTTTCGTCGAGCACAACCGAGTCCACCCCTTCCAGTTCCAGGCGACTCGCGATAAGATCGAGCGGCTGTTGAAGTCTGAGGAGTTCGAGGACTTTATGCTTGAGTTGCTGGTCCGGAACCGGCGCCACGCCTAGCTTTGCGGGGAAGCGACGGGGCGACCGCGCGATCCAGCGCGGTGACGGTGCGCATCGTCGTCACAGAGGCTTGGAGATTGCTCCGGCTTCTCCGTATCTCCGCGCCGAGCGAGACGCTGGAGCTGGATTCGGTCGCGCCGGGTGTCCTGCCGCACGACTCCTGGCGCAAGCATCCCCAGGAGGCTCGATTGTCCGGACGACGATCCCCCCGTTGTTCGAGGTGACGGTCGCGGCCGACCCCAATTGACATGCCGGAGAGGGCGATCCAAAGGAGGAAGCAACGATCATGATGAGTCAGGCCGCCGCCGAGTTCATGGAAGAGGTCACCGCCCGGAATGCCGGCGAGCAGGAGTTTCTGCAGGCGGTTCGCGAGGTGGTCGAGTCCGTCTACTCCGTGATCGAGGTGAGTCCCCGCTATCGGGGTGGGAAGGTGCTGGAGCGGATTGTCGAGCCGGAGCGGGTGATCCTTTTTCGCGTGCCCTGGATGGACGACCAGGGCGAGATCCGCGTGAACCGGGGTCTCCAGGTTGAGATGAGCGGCGTTCTGGGCCCCTTTAAAGGAGGACTGCGATTCCACCCAAGCGTCAATTTGAGCATCATGAAGTTTCTGGCGTTCGAGCAGGTCTTCAAGAACAGTCTCACCAGCCTGCCGATGGGCGGTGCTCAGGGAGGGGCCGATTTCGATCCCAAGGGGAAGAGCGACGCCGAGGTCATGCGCTTTTGTCAGGCCTTCATGGGAGAGCTCTTCCGTCATATCGGACCCAATACCGATGTTCCGGCCGGCGACATCGGGGTTGGGGGAAGGGAGATTGGTTTTCTCTTCGGCATGTACCGGAAGCTGGCCAACGAGTTCACCGGAGTGCTGACGGGGAAAGGTTCCCACTGGGGAGGCTCTCTGATGCGCCCCGAGGCGACCGGTTATGGGATGGTTTATTTCGCCGCGGAGATGCTCTCCACCCGGGGGGAAGGCCTCTCCGGCAAGCGGGTGGCGATTTCCGGCGCGGGAAATGTCGCCCAGTACGCCGTTGAGAAACTCCTGGAACTGGGGGCGACCGTGGTCACACTGTCCGATTCGAATGGGACGATCCTGGACGAGAAGGGGATCGGTCGAGGGAAACTGGACTATGTGATGGACCTCAAGAACAACCGTCGAGGCCGTATTCGTGAGTACGCCGATGTGTTTTCGGAGGCCGTGTTTCTCGAGGACCAGCGCCCCTGGTCGGTCGGCTGCGACATCGCTTTCCCCTGTGCGACCGAGAACGAGGTCAGCGAGGAGGACGCGCAGGTGCTCCTCGACAACGGCTGCATCTGTGTCGTCGAGGGGGCCAACATGCCCTGCGAACCGGCGGCCGTGGAACGTCTTCACGCCGCGGGCGCTCTATTTGGGCCCGGCAAGGCGGCCAACGCTGGGGGGGTTGCCGTCTCCGGTCTGGAGATGGCCCAGAACTCCATGCGCCTCTCCTGGACGAAGAGGGAGGTGGATGAGCGGCTTCGGCTGATCATGAGGAACATTCACGAGACCTGCGTTCAGTACGGAGGGGACGACGACTGGGTGAACTACGTGGACGGCGCCAACGTGGGCGGCTTCATCAAGGTGGCCGATGCCCTCCTGGATCAGGGCCTGGTCTGAATGGGAGGAATCCGTTTGAAGGCGAGGAACCCACGGAAGACGGGGAGTTCACGGAACTCGCGGCGCGGCGGGTTGCCTTCAAGCTGTATGTCGCGAAAGACACGGAAGACGTGAGTTATGCTGCGTCATCGCCAAACCGTCAGCGTGCGCCGCTTCAACGACCTGATGCCCTATCGGGTGCATGAGATCCTTCTCGTCTCCTCGCCCTACGACGCTTTTACGCTCCAGGAGGACGGCCACCTCACGGAGCGCATGTTCCTCGAGTACAAGGAGGTCAGTCTTTCCTCCTCACCCCGTTTCACTCACGCCGCCAACGGCGAGGAGGCGATCTCGCTTCTGGGCAGGCGGCGCTTCGACCTCATCCTGGCCATGACCAGCCTGGCCGATATGGACGTCGCCGCCTTCGGACGCCGGGTGAAAGCCCTGCGACCCGGACTTCCGGTCGTCGTCCTCGCGCTGGATCGCCGCGAAACGGCCCTGATCCCCGAACTCACGGACTTCGGCGCCCTGGACGGGTTCTTTGTGTGGAGTGGCGACCTCGTCATCCTCCTGGCCGTCATCAAGACCATCGAAGACCGGCTGAACGTCGATCACGACGTGGCGCGTGGCAACGTTCGGGTGATCATCATTGTTGAGGATTCCCCCCAATACTACTCATCCTTTCTGGGCGTGCTCTACAAGGAGCTGATGCGTCACTCCCTCTCCCTCTACTCCGAGGGCCTCAGCGACCTCTATCGCCGGATGTACATGAAGTCGCGCCCCAAGGTGCTTCACGCCCGTTCCTTCGAGGAGGGGGTCGAACTCCTCACTCGGTATCAGGACAATGTCCTGGCCCTCATCTCCGACGTCCGCATTCCTCGCGGCGGTCGTCTCGATGCCGGGGCTGGTCTGGATCTGGCGCGCTTCGCGCGGCGGCACGACGCGGAGCTGCCCCTGTTGCTGCAGTCGGCCGAATCGCAGAACCGAGAGGTCGTCACCAAGCTGGGTGCGGCCTTCCTCGACAAGAATTCGCCGAGTCTTCTGGCCGAGATCGGCGACTTTCTCTCGTTCCGGCTGGGCTTCGGAGACTTTGTCTTCCGCACGCCCGACGGGCGGGAATTCGATCGGGCGGGGGACCTTCGCGAGTTGGAGGAAAAACTGGCGACGATTCCCGAGGAGCTTCTTGTCTACCACGCGTCTCACAACCATGTGTCCATCTGGCTGATGGCCCGCAACGAATTCGAGCTGGCCGAGGAGCTGAGACCCAAGAAGATCAGCGACTTCCCGAGCGTGGAGGCCTGCCGCAGGCATGTCATCCAGTCTATCCGGGAGAACCGGGAACGGGTCCATAGGGGAATCGTATCCGATTTCACGGGGGAGCATTTCGCGAACGATCCCTTCACCCGGATCGGAGGCGGCTACCTGGGCGGAAAGGCTCGGGGGATCGCCTTTCTCTATCAGACCCTGGCCGACGTTGAGCCCGGTGAGTTCAGAGATCTGCCCGTCGAGGTGCCGCAGACGATTGTCATCACCACGGACGAGTTCGACCGCTTTCTGGTCCGCAACGAGCTGAGGGAGTTCGCCCTCGCCTGCGTCGACGACCGAGAGATCGGCGAGCGATTCCTGGGGGGACGGCTGTCGGACGAGTTGGTCTCGCGTCTGGAGATCATTCTCGATCGGTTTGAGGGCCCTTTGGCGGTTCGCTCCTCCAGCTTGCTGGAGGATTCCATCCATCAGCCTTTCGCGGGGATCTATTCGACCCTGATGATTCCCAACCGGGATCCCGATCCCGACCGCCGACTGCGCGAGCTGTGCGACGCCATCCGGCTGGTCTACGCCTCGACCTTTTCAGCCAACGCCAAGTCCTTCCTGGCCGCCACGGGTAGCCGCGTGGAGGAGGAGAAGATGGCCGTGATCCTGCAGCCGGTCGTCGGCCGGCCCTTCGGGCGGCGGTACTATCCCCACTTCTCCGGGGTGGCGCATTCCCACAACTACTACCCCATCGGGCCTCAAAAACCCGAGGAGGGAGTGGTGCACCTGGCTCTCGGACTGGGCAGGCAGGTGGTTGACGGGGGACTAGCGTTGCGCTTCAGCCCCCGGCACCCGCGGGTGATTCCCCAGTTCGGCGATCCGAAGCTGCTTCTGGACAGCACTCAACGGGGCTTCTGGGCCCTCGACCTCGACCGGGACCTGCTTCGGGCGGGCGCCGATCTGTACACGACACTGCGGTATTTCGATCTGGCGTCCGCCGAGGAGGACGGCGCGCTTTCGGCGGTGGCCAGTGTGTACAGTCCGGCCGATCGGCAGGTTCGAGACGATCTCACCGTCCAGGGCCCCCGCGTGGTGACCTTCAGCAACATCCTGAAGTACAAGGCGCTCCCCCTGCCGGAGACGCTGGACAAGATTCTGCGGATCACCGAGAGGGGATTAGCCTGCGGGGTCGAGGTGGAATTCGCCGGCGACCAGGGGGACGGCGGTCGCCCGCGTCGGTCGGGACAGCGGCGGTTTCGTCCGGTGCTCTATTTGCTGCAGCTTCGGCCCCTTGCCAGCCGGGCGTCGACGGCCGAGGTGGCGCGGGTCGATCTCAGTCGGACCGACACGCTTTGCTGCTCTCGGGGGAGTCTGGGTCACGGCCTGATTCGGGACATCCGCGACCTGGTCTACGTTTCGTGGGACCGATGGGATCCGGCGAATACCAGGTCGATCGCCCGCGAGGTGGGGCGATTGAACGCCCTGCTTCAGGAGGAGGGGCGTCGCTACGTGCTGATCGGCCCGGGACGCTGGGGCACGGGTGACGACTGGCTGGGCATACCCGTCCAGTGGTCGCAGATCTCGGCCGCCAGGGTGATCATCGAGGCCTCTCCAGTCGGCTACAGCGTGGAACCGTCCCAGGGGACGCACTTTTTCCACAACATTACGGCCCAGGGTATCGGGTACCTGACGTTGCCTTCCGGAGCGGACAAGGGGGATGCCGAGGCGGAACACTTTCTCGACTGGCGCTGGCTTGATTCGCAACCGGCTCTTCGTGAGACGGAGCACCTTCGGCATTTGCGCTTCGAAGTGCCGCTTACCGTGGTGTTGGACGGCCGCCGCGGCCGGGGGCTGATCGGGAAGCCGGGAACTTCCGGCGAGCCGTCCAGCGAAAGGGGGTGAGGGAGGAACGAGCAGGCGGCACTGAGCGGTTTCCGCCTGCCGCCCGCTCCCTGCCGACCGCTGATTCCCGTCCGCTCACCGGCCGCGAGTTACCTGTCGGGCTGCCGGAAGATCCGTCGAAGAAAGCCTTGGCGCGGGAACCTTTGGCGGCCCTTCTTGGACGATGAAACCCGAAGGCGCCTTAGGGACCCGCGGGGCGGGCGGGGCGACGGGACGGACGGGGCGGACGGGGCGGCGGGCGATTTGACAATCGGCGCGCCTGTGCCTGAAAATGGCTGTCTCGCCGAGGGTGGCCCCATCGTCTAGTGGTTAGGACGCCGGCCTCTCACGCCGGTAACACGGGTTCGAATCCCGTTGGGGCTACC
>CAYRCA010000162.1:0-8559 GCA_964422565.1 uncultured Acidobacteriota bacterium
GGGGCTGGTCTCGCCCCGACTGCGGCGGGAGGCTGGTGAGGAGCGCCTGAGACGCTATCTCTCCGGGCTGTCGAATCCCTTTAATGCCGCCTATGAGATCGGCAGCGGTTCCCGGCTGCCGGACGGACGCTACGCCTTCGACGTGCGCCTCTTTGTCTATGAGAGGGGGCAGTTGATCGAGAGACGACAGCCCCCGCCCCGGCCGAGCCGGATCGTCCTGGTTCAGATCGGGGCGGAGGACTGGCTGATCGACGAATTTCCGTAGGCGGGCCAACCCTTCGATGGAAAGGCGCTCGTGGCGGAGGTCGGCAAGCCCGGTCGCGCGGAAAGGGTCAGGGCAGTTCCGGCGGTGTCGGCGGTTCCCGGACAATCTCGGGCGGCCGGCCCGATCGAATGCCCTCCACGAGGTCCACTGCTGTCGCCACCTCCGACCGTCCCTCCAGCAGGCGGAATCGAAGAGCGAAGGACCGGGCCTCCCCCGGGGCCAGTTTCGGCACCCGGCCGAAATGCCGCTCGACGCGGCGGGTGAAAGGAAAACTTGTCGCCGGCTCCAGGCCTACGACATAGCCGTCCCTCGAATCGCCCAGGTTCTTCCACAAGGTGAAACAGGGGAGAGCCTCGACGGAATAGCTGAGGAGCACGCCCCGATCTCCCGCGGCATTCCGCAGGACGACAGCCGTTCGACCATTTGAATCACGATGAGGGGTGATGCAATAAACCTTTTCGATGAATCCTTCTTCCGGTCCGTGAAATCGATCGTAGAGAGACGCGTCCGCGGCGGCGTGTGCGTTGGAGGGAACGACCCGGGCCGACGGCGCCACCAGACGGGCGCCTTCCTCCAGCAGGGGAGGTCCAAAATTGAGATGATACAGAAGCTGAAATTCCTGGTCGCCAGCGGCGCGGTTGGCGACGGTGTCGATGACCTCGAACTCGACCGATCCGGGTTCGGCGGCGATCTCAGACCACAGTTCCAGCTGGGGACCGAAAAGCATTCGCTCGTCCACCCGTCCCCGCAGGCGCAGTGTGTAAGGCGGTTCCTCGGCGACGTCGACCTCAACCCGGGAAGCCGGGATGTTGGCGATCTTCCCGTGGAGCGTCAATTCCATCCGGGCCTCGTCCCCCACGTCGTTGACGAAACGGTCGACGCCGGGAGCGCCGGCCCACTCCAAGCCGCAGCGAACCAGCCACTCGTTGAATCCTTCGAGCCAGCCCAAGCCCCCTCGGTTTTGTAGGTTGACGAACTGGGGATGGACCGCCTCCCGGACGGGCGAGTCCCAGCCCAGGCGGATATCGCCCAGGCGGACGTCGAGAATCCCCATCCCCCGCGTGGGTACGACGCGCATCCGGAGACGTCCACTCTCGATCAGCAGCAGATCCACCCCCTCCTGCCTGCCGCCGCGCAAAGTCGCCTTCCCTATGGCCCACGGGACCGGACAGGCGGGAGTCCACGATCTGGACTCGGCGAGGAAGGAATCGAGGCGGACCCCTTCTTCCGAACAGATCAGAACCTGCTTTCGTGACTTTGGGTGATCGGTCATGATCCGCAATCCTTCTTACCACAGCTGAACGCTGGGCTGCGGCCGGTCCATCCTTCTTGCGGACGGCCCTACTTGGCCGCGCCGTATCCCTCCGTGCCCCTTTGGTGGATGTTACGATCTTCGCGGCCCTTCGCGGAGGGTGCCTTTTGGGGGCGTTTTCCCGTATTCTCTTCTGCACGATGAAACGCGTATCAATCGCTCTCCTCGTTCTCCTATGCCTCGTGCAACGGGCGGCGGCGCCGGACGAAATCGAACTCCAGTTCCTGTCTCAGCTCCGTCGCGAGGGCCTTCAGAATTCGGAGGTCGCTCGAACGCTGAGCTATTTGACGGACGTGGTGGGGCCGCGCCTCACAGGTTCGCCCAACCTCGATCGGGGATTCGAGTGGGCCAAGGGTCGACTCGAGGAATGGGGGCTGGAGAACATCCGGCTCGAACCCTGGGAGGAGTTCGGCCGCGGCTGGGAGATGCGGAAATGCCGGGTGGAGATGCTGGATCCTTATTATGCCCCCCTGATCGCCTACCCTCCGGCGTGGACCCGCAGCCTCGACGGGCCGCTGGAGGGCGTGCCGGTCCGGCTGCGGGTGGAGAACGAGGCGGATTGGGAATCCTATCGTGGAAAGCTGAGGGGCGCCCTGGTGCTGGTCGACGAACTTCCGGACGTGGGACCCCGATTCGACCCGGAGGCGACTCGTTACAGCGACGAACGATTGGAGGAGATCAAACAGCAGCGGGTGGGGCGGGCCCCGGGCGAGGAGCGCCGCCGCCAGTTTCGGGCCCGGCAGGAGATTCGCCGGAAGCTTCGTGATTTCCTCGCGGAAGAGGAAGTGGCGGTCATCCTGGAAGCCGGCCGGGGCTGGGGCGGGACGGTCGTCGTGGCCGGCGGGGGGTCTTACAGGAGGAACGAGAGTCTCGCCCCCCCGACGCTGGTCCTGGCTGCGGAGCACTACGGACGTATCGTGCGGATTCTGGAGCACGGCGAGGAGGTGAGGCTGAGGATCGAGCTGGAAACGGCCGTCTTCGAGGACCAGGCCACGCAGTACAACCTGCTGGCGGATCTTCCCGGAAGTGATCCGGAGCCGGTGAGAGGCATCGTGATGTTGGGCGCTCACCTCGACTCCTGGCACACCGGGACGGGTACCACGGACAACGCCGTCGGAAGCGCGGTCGTCATGGAAGTGGCGCGCCTGTTGCGGACCCTGGACGCCCGGCCGCGCCGGACCGTCCGTCTTGCGCTCTGGAGCGGGGAGGAGCAGGGGCTTTTGGGTTCGCGGGCGTATGTGCGTCGGTTCCTGGGGGATCCGGAGACGGGCGAGTTCACCGACAAGCACCGCCGCCTCTCGGCCTACTTCAACCTGGACAACGGCACGGGCCGAATTCGCGGGGTCTATCTGCAGGGCAATGACGCGGTTCGTCCCTTCTTCCGGCAGGCGCTGGATCCGCTGCGCGATCTCGGAGTGACGACGCTTTCGATTCGCGACACCGGCGGAACCGACCACTTGGCTTTCGATGCGGTGGGAATTCCGGCGTTCCAGTTTATCCAAGACCCCGTGGCCTATGGCACGAGAACCCATCACTCCAACATGGATCTGTACGAACACGCGGTGGTGGAGGATCTACGGCAGGCCGCGGTGGTCATGGCCTGGCTCGTCTACAGCGCGGCCGTCGCCGACCAGCGACTGCCCAGAAAGCCGTGGACGCCGAGGGGGCGGGCCGAAGGGAGTCGATGAGGATGAAGCTAGGGCGACGCGCCTTCTGTGCCGGTCTGGGATTGCTGGCGGCCCTTCCCGGCGCGCGGGCCGCCGCGACGGCCGTCAAACCCCGGCGGCTGAAACAGGGCGACCGGGTTGCCATCGTGAATCCCGCCGGCGCGACCGCCCACCGCGTGGACGTGGAGATCGTCACCGAGAGTCTGCAGGCCCTGGGTCTCGAGGTGAAACGGGGCCGACACATCCTGGAGCGATATGGGTATTTGGCGGGCGGCGACGGGGAGCGGGCCGCCGATCTCAACGAGCAGTTCGCCGACCCGTCGGTGTCGGGGATTGTGGCCGTGCGCGGGGGCTGGGGCTGCGCCCGGATTCTGCCGCTTGTGGACTACGACCTGGTGGGGCGATACCCGAAGGCGCTCGTGGGCTACAGCGACGTCACCGCGCTGCTGCTGGGACTCCACGCCCGCACCGGTCTGGTCACGTTCCACGGTCCCATCGGGCTGGGACCCTGGAACAGCTTCACGGTGGATTATTTCCGCCGGGTTCTCTTCGAGGGGGAGGCCGTCCGCTACGCCAACCCGCGAAGAGTGGGCGATCATCTGACCCAGGTGGTCGACCGGATCCAGACGATCCACCCGGGACGGGCCCGGGGTCGTCTGCTGGGCGGCAATCTCACCGTTCTGACGGCCATCGTGGGTTCCGGGTATCTGCCCGACTGGGAGGGGGCGATCCTCTTCCTGGAGGACATCGGCGAGAACATCTACCGGGTGGATCGGATGCTGACCCAACTGAAGCTGGCCGGCGTGCTGGACCGAATCTCGGGCTTCGTTTTCGGCAAGTGCACCGACTGCAAGCCGGGCGAGGGTTTCGGGTCGCTGACTCTGGAGCAACTATTCGACGACCACATCCTTCCCCTGGGTATCCCCGCCTGGCACGGCTCCATGATCGGTCACGTGCCGGAGAAGTTCACCCTTCCCGTTGGAGTCGAGGCCGAGATCGACGCGGACGAGGGTGGTATCCAGTTGCTGGAGTCGGCGGTTCTCTGACCCCGTGGAACGAAGATGCCGGACCGATATTCCCTGGGCGTGTCGTGGGAATCGGCGTCCGAGCCTAAATTTACCGGCCGGATCCGCAGGGTCCGCGGGCTCCGGGGGGACGGTCGCACCGGGCCGGGTCCCGCCGTCACCGATGCCCGTTGGAATCAAGAGGCTATTCCACGCCAAACGGACCGGCCGCAACCGGGTAGTCCGACAGCCCCCAGGTCCGGAGGAGTGCGACGAGCTGGTCGACGTACAAACCTTCGCGGTCCACTTTTGTTCATGAGTGAAGTGGATCATGGCCCGTTCCGACGGACACTTGATTGGCTATGGCCGGTTCGCGCGTCGGCCTCGGAGGGTAGAATCCCTGGGACTTGGATTGGAAGGGTTGGAATCCGCGTCGGGCGATGGGAGAGCGTTTGAAACTGATCGATCTGTTCTGCGGCGCGGGCGGAATGACACTCGGATTTACCCGGTCCGGGGCTTTCAGGCCCGTGTGGGCCAATGACTGCAACCGTGACGCGGTGGAGACCTATCGAAAGAATTTCGGGGCCCACGTCGTGACGGGGGATATCACCGAGGTACTCCGCGAGCCGGATGCGGTGCCGCCGGCCGAAGTGGTGATCGGCGGCCCGCCTTGTCAGGGGTTCGGCCTTCTGAACAAGAATCGGCTGGGAGACGAGAGGCGCGAGTTGTGGCGACCCTTTCTGGAGGTGGTGGATCGCGCCGGGGCGCGGGCCTTCGCCATTGAGAACGTCCCCCAACTCCTCGGCACGCCGGAACACGCTCTCATCGTCGAGACGGCCGCACGGCGGGGTTTCCGGGTCGTATCAGCCGTCCTCTGCGCCGCGGATTACGGGGTGCCGCAAAGGAGGTGCCGGGCTTTTCTGATCGGCTCGCGGGAGGTCGCCCCCGGCCGTTTCTTTCCACCCCGGCGAACCCACTTCGACCCGGAGGACGCCGGAAGCGTTGCTCGGCCGCGCGAGGTCTCCGGATACGTCCCCGACGCCCTTCCGTGGCGCACGGTCAGGGAAGCCATCGCGGATCTGCCTCCGCCCCAGGGGACCAGGATAAGAGACGGCGGCCCTCCCTGGGATCTGCATTTCGGGAGAACTCCGACGGCCACGAGCCTCGCCCGGTATCGGGCCGTGCCGGAGGAAGGCATGAACCGGTTCGACCTCCAGGAGCGGGCGCCCGAACTGACCCCCGCCTGTTGGATCAGGAAGACGAAGGGGGGCACCGACCTCTTCGGGCGGTTGTGGTGGGATCGGCCGGCGTTTACGATCCGGACCGAGTTCTACAAGCCCGAGAAGGGCCGCTACCTACACCCGGAGCAGCATCGCCCGATCACTCATCGGGAGGCCGCGCGGCTTCAGTCGTTTCCGGATGATTTCGCGTTTCGCGGAAGCAAAGTCGAGATCGCAAGACAAATCGGCAACGCGGTGCCGCCCGGTTTGGCGGCGGCGATCGGTCGGGCGATCAATGAGATGCTCGAATTCGCGGACGCCGCGGACGAAGTCAAGGCGGTGGTCGTCTGACGCGCAGATACCCGAATTGTGACGCTCCTCGGTAAACCTTCACCGATGCCCGCCTCTCAATAAACCGAACCACCCGCGCCTCAGCTTCGACGAGGTAGAGAATGCGACGCAGCGGGCTCTTCGGCCGACGCATCCTCAAACTTGTGCGGTATAGTCTGGGGAACAATGCGAGGCCATACCTCCGAGGGGACCTTCCCACCCTGCCGCCACGTCGGGGTATGCTTCTGGGAAAGGATGCCTGCCGTCATCGAGACGGACGGCGTCAAACCCCCGACGGTATTGACGGTATCAGTGTCTTCCCGCCGCTCGAGAACCTGGAAAGAGAGCCACCCCGATGAAGATCAAGCGGGCTGAAGCGTTCCTGATGTCGTTTCCCATGCCCGAGCCGGTTCGGTTGCCCTTCCGAGGGGGCGAGCGAACGGTGCTCAAGCGCGACGCGATGTTGATACGCCTGACGACCGACACCGGCCTCCGCGGCTATGCGCCGGGTCCGGCCCACGAGCGCGCGGCGCGCGAAGTCCGCGACGTCGTCGGTCCATTCCTGGAGGGGAAGGACCCGCGTCGATGGCGCGCTTTCGGCTTCAGCGGCGACTCGGACCTGGTCAAGACCTACCATGCGGTCGAAATCGCCGTCCTGGATCTGGTCGCGCGCTACGAGGGCTGCGCTCTCTCCGAGGTCATGGGCGGGCGGGTGCGAGACCGGATCAAACTCTACGGCAGCGCCGGCATGTACATGTCGCCGGAGGGATACGCCGGAGAGGCGGCGGCGGTCGCCGAGATGGGCTTTCCCGCCTACAAGATGCGGCCCGGAATGGGACCGGAGGACGACCTGCGAAGCGTGGCGATGATGCGCGAGGCGGTGGGGGGCAATTTCGGATTGATGATCGACGCCCACACCTGGTGGCGGATGGGAGATCGCAGCTACGGCCCCTCGCTGATCGAACGGCTCGCACGCGAGATGGCCGCCTATCGGCCGATCTGGATCGAGGAGCCGTTGCCGCCCGACGACCACGCGGCGTATCGAGCGCTCCGGGAGCGATGCCCGGTGCCCCTGGCTTCGGGCGAACACGAGCAGACGTTCGAGGGCTTCGCCGACTTGATCGAAACAGGCGCCGTCGATGTCGTTCAGATGGACGTCCTGTGCCAGGGAGGCTGCGAGACGGGACGGCGCGTCTTCGAACGCGTCGAGCGCGCCGGCCTGCGCTTTGCCTTCCACAGCTGGGGAACCATGCTGGAGGTGCTGGCGGCCGCGCACTTGGGCGTCTGTTCTCCCGAGTCGGTCGTCGAATGGCTCGAGTGTCCGGTCTACGCCGCCTCGGGCCGGCCCGTGATGTACCCCTTCGACCTGGCGTATGAGATTCTCGCGGAGCCCCTGCCGATCGAGGGCGGTTACCTGGCGATGCCCGACGCTCCGGGTCTGGGCGTCGAGGTCGACGAGCGCGTGATCGACCGCTACCCGTTCCGACCGGGGCCATGGTCTTATTTCCGGCTCGACTCTCCTCCGGAGACGGTCGCCGTGACCGGGGATCATAGCATCAAGTGGATCAAGGACGACAGTGACGAGTGATCCGTTCGTTCTGCTCGCCGTCGGAATGACGATCGTGCTGGGAGGCATCCTGGTACTTCGTCTGCACGCCTTTCTGGCGCTGATTCTTGGGGCACTGGTGGTCGGCGCTCTGACGCCCGAATCCACACTGGTCGCATGGAGCATGGGCGCGGGTGAAAGCGAGGCGGCGGCACGGAGACTTGCCGAAAGCTCCGTCGGCGACCGCGTGGGCCGCGCCTTCGGCGCCACCTGCGCCAGCCTGGGGATCCTGATCGCCATGGCGTCGATCATCGGCGTCTGTCTGCTGGCGAGCGGTGGCGCCGAGCGAATCATCCGCGCCTTCCTGAGGCTGTTCGGGGTCCGCAACGCTTCCCTGGGATTTCTCTCCAGCAGCTTCGTGCTGGCGATTCCGGTGTTCTTCGATACCGTCTTCTACCTGTTGATCCCCTTGGCCAAGGCGATGGCGGCGAAAGCGGGAAGGCACTACGTTCTGCTCGTGCTGTCGATCGCCGCCGGAGGGACGATGACCCATTCGCTGGTGCCGCCCACGCCCGGGCCGCTGTTTGTCGCCACCCAGATGGGGATCGACCTGGGCACGATGATCATCTGCGGCATCGTCGTCGGACTGTTTACCACTCTGGCCGGATACGGCTATGCCGTCTGGTCCGACGGGCGCCGACCGATCCCGGTCCGATCGACGCCGGATGTCACGCGGGAGGAGCTTCACGAGCTGAGCCGACGCGAGGACCGCGAGCTGCCTCCCCTGTGGCTCGCCCTGCTGCCGATCACCCTCCCCGTGGTGCTGATTGCGGGAGCCACCACGGTGTCCACGCTGTTGCAGGGCCAGACGGCGCCGGCTTGGCCGCTCGTCTGGGCCGATGAGATCTTTTCGCGGCTGGGCAACCGCAACATCGCGTTAACCCTCGCCGCCGGCGTCGCGCTCGCCACCCTGATGGGGATGCGAAGGCACGATCGGACCGGGCTTGCGGACTTGATGCAGAAGGCGCTGTCCAGCGCCGGACTGATTATCCTGATCACCGCGGGCGGCGGAGCCTTCGGCGCCACGCTTCAGCAGACCGGCATCGGCCTCAGGATCGGCGAGTTGACGGGCGATCTGCAAATGGCGATCCTTCCGCTGGCCTTCGCGGTCACCGCGCTGGTGCGCACGGCGCAGGGCTCGGCGACGGTGGCGAT
>CAYRCA010000163.1:0-8541 GCA_964422565.1 uncultured Acidobacteriota bacterium
CCTCTGTCGGCGATGGCGGTCGAGGCTTGGATGGAGTTGCTGGGTCACAGCTCGATTGTGACGACGCAGGCGCTACGCTCATTTCGTGCAGTCCCACGCGTTCGAAGAGGTGAGACGCGTGGAGAGGGAAGAAAAAACCGAAATTGGAGGCATTGTGGAGGCGGAGGAGAAGTGAGCCGATGGGGACAAGGACCGGTGAAGGTGCCAACCTCCGTTTTTTCAACGGAGTGCGAGAGGGGGGACTCGAACCCCCACGGGTTGCCCCACCAGATCCTAAATCTGGCGCGTCTGCCAGTTCCGCCACTCTCGCACGGGCTTCATTCTATCCGGCGGCGACGAGAGGGTCCACCGGGAATCGGCAGGAGCGAGTGTCATCCGCGGGTTGCATCCGATGGGATGAAACGGGAGCTGGGGCTTTGCGGGGGCGAGTTTCAGGTCGGGAGTGAGTTTCCAGGAGTGGGGAGCGCACCGCATGGAACGGGACTGGGAAGTCGGCACTCGGAACCTCGGGTTGAGGAGCGTTGCAGGGCGATGTTCTTGGCGAGGAGGGGCTTGGTCCGCGTCGGTCCGTTTCGTCCATTTCGTCCACCCCGCCCATGCGGCGGAAACACGCCCAGGAGTTCATTCACCTCGTGGGTTCCACCAGCCGCCCGGCGCTATGGCGAGCGGCGGCGGGTCAGAAGGAAGGCGGCGGGGAAGGTGGCCAAGGCATCCGCCAGGAGTATCGAGGGCGTCCCGCCGTTGGAGGCGACCGGGCAACGCTCGCCGGTGGGAACGTTGGTCCAGGAGGCTCCGCCGAGTTCCGGCGGGAGGACAAGGCTCGTGTCCAGCCAGACGTCGGGGCCGATCGGCGGAGACAAGGCGTCCCGAACCAGCGCCGCCGTCAACCGCGGCGCGGCGGCGACGGCGCATCTTCGCCCGCGACGCCGAAGAAACGCGAAGACATGAGAACTCCTGGCGCCCCGGACCTCGACCTCCTCGTAGGTCCCGGAGGCGAAAAGCGCCGGCGCCCGGCGCCGTGCCTGAAGCAGAGCGCGAAGGACGTGCATCTTGATCCGGCCGTCCCCCGGCGAGCCCACTAGATCTCTCAGCAAAGCCCGGCGCCGCTTCGGCCCGGCCTCGAACTCGGTGACCAGTTCGTCCAGGAGGCGCTCGCGAGGCGCGTAGTCAACCTTCCGCCGGTTGTCCGGGTCGACCAGGAGGAGGTTCCAGCGTTCGTCTCCCTGGTAGAGATCGGGCGTGCCGGGCGCCGTGACTTGGATCAGAGTTCGGGACAGCGCGTTCCAGTAACCCGCGTAGGCGACGGCTTCCACCAAATCCTGGATCTCGGTAAGAAACAGCCTCGTCTCGGGCCGCTCCGATCCCAGAAGATCCCGGATGAAATCGTCGAGCGACCTCTCGAAGGCCTCGTCGACGGCGGCCCAGTCGGTTCGGATCTTGGCCTCCCGGGCGGCCTTCCGCATGTAGTCCCGGCTGCGGAGGCCGATCACCTCCAGCTCCGACACGGAGGGCGCCTCCCTCCGGCCCGGGGCGCCGGAGAGGGGCCAGATGCCGATCAGAGTCTGGTAGAGAAGATACTCGCTTACGAAGTCGGGGTACGCGTTTCGCGGGCCACTCCGGAAGACCCGGTTGCGACGGCGCCATCGACGAACCCGATTCAGCCACAATTCGGGCAGCTCGGACAAAGCATCCAGACGGGCGCGAACATCGGCGCTGCGCTTGGTGTCGTGGGTCGTGACGCCAAGCAGGGCTTGCGGCCGGGAACGGGCGTGGGCGTCGTTCAGCCTGTGGAGGGCGGCGACGCTGCCGTCGATCGGAACGTCCGGCTCCCCTCCCACCTCGTTCAGCGAGGCCAACGGCACGTAGGCGTAGAGCGCGGTGTCCTCGATCCCCTTGGCCGCGGCGGGCCCGGTGAGTTGTTGAAAGCGCTGGATGAAGTTGCGCCGCTCCCGCAGTTGATGGTCTTCCAGCCGTTCCTCCCCCTCCAGCCGCTCCTCTCCCTCCAGCAGCAACACCTCCCTCAACAACGTCAGGGCCTGGGATGAAGCCAACCCGCCCTCCTCGGCGCCACTCAGAGCCTCCTCCAGGTAGTCCCGGTCCCTGGGATCGACGGTCGGCCGAGCCTCGCCCGAGATATAGGTTCGGTAAACGGGCAACGCCACCGCCACCTCCGCGATGGCGACGGCCAGATCCTGCTCGGTCAAATCGCGGTATCGGGAATCCTCCTGGACCAGTCTGTCGAGAATCTGCGCCAGACGCCCGACGAAAGCGGAAAGCTCGTCTTTCAGAACCTTTCTCTTCCCGCAGCGCGCGTGTTCGACGAAGTCCCTCGGCTCTTTGGCCAGCCGTCGGTAAGCCGCCTCGATGGTCGCGAAACCCTCGGGATCGACAAAGATCCTTTCAACGGCGTTGAGGAACTCGTATCCGGTGGTTCCGGCCACCGCCCACCGGAGCGGCAGGCTCTCTCCGGGTCCGAGTATCTTCTCGACCCACACCCGGACCGGGCCGGTAGAGGTGCTTTCCCGGGCCATTTCCGTCAAGCGACCCAGATAGACCTCCGGATCCCGGAGCCCGTCGACATGGTCCACCCGCAGCCCATCGATCAGGCCCTCCCGGATCAGGCGCCCGACGAGAACGTGGGTTTCCGCGAAGACCTGGGGGTCTTCCTGGTTCAGGGAGATCAGGTCGTTGATGTTGAAGAATCGCCGGTAGTTGATGAGCCGGGCCGCCCTTCTCCAGTGGACCAGCCGATAAGGCTGTTCCTCCAGCAGCCGAAGAAGACGGGCCCGCCCGGCTCTGCCGGAGGTGAATCGCGATGCCGTCCTCTCCGCCCAAAGATGCATCCGGGGCGAGTTCTCGATCGACTGGGCCAGGCCGGCCAGGAGCCCCTCGACCCGTTCCGGCGAAGTCTCCCACGGGCGACGGACCCGGACCGCGGGCACCGGAACCGCGGCGAGATCGGCCAGAATCCGCTCTACCGACTGGAGGTTGTCGGGGGCGACGCCCGTGTCGTTTCTCAGCCTGCGGAGCCCGAATCGTCCGATCATGGGGACCGTGGCCGGGTCCACCGGGAGGAGGTGTTCGTAGTATGCGAGCCGGAAGCGGCCCTCCTGCCAGAGAACGCCGATCTCACCCCGATCGATGACTTGTTCCAACGGATCCCCCAGAATTGGAACCAGCACCTTGCCCCACATCTCGGGATCGGGCAGACGCCAGTCGATGTCGAACCACCGGGCGTAGGGCGAGCTGGGACCGTAGGTCAGGAGGTGCATCCAGAAGGGGTTTTCACTCCCCGTCGCCATATGGTTCGGGACGATATCGAGAACCATCCCCATCCCATGGGCCTTCAGGGCGCCGACCAGGGACCGAAACGCGGTTTCGCCGCCGAGGCTCGGATTCAGCACCGTAGGATCGACCACATCGTACCCGTGAGTGCTCTCCCTTCGCGCCCGAAGCACCGGAGAGCCATAAAGGTGGGTCACTCCCAGGCGACTCAGGTAGGGTACGAGAGCCAGGGCGTCCTCGAAGAGTAATTCCCGACCGAACTGGAAGCGGTAGGTCGCAAACGCTTTTGGTTCCATCACTCCGACACGCAGATGGCCAGCTTCTCTCCCAGCGCCTTCAGCCTGGAAACCCAGAGTTCGGTCTCTTCGGATCCGTCGTCCCGACCCGGAACGATCTTCTGGAGGAACCTGTAACACTGGTTCTGGGTGAGGGAGAGATCGATTTCGAAGGGCAGGGACTGGGCCGCCGATATCAGGGCGTCGAACTCGTCGAGGGCGGCAAGGTCCGTCGGTTCGCTGAAAACGGCCTCGCTCCGCTCCTGGATGATTTTCTGGAGCATGTAGCTCAATCCCCGGCTGTCCAGATCCACCTGCCACGTCCGAGTCCGCTCGATCAGGAATCGGATCCGGTCGGGGTCGATCTTTTCTTCGAGAAAGGTGCGGCGAAGATCGGCGTTGAGGACCGCCTCGCCCGCCGTCCGCATGGGCTGTGGAATCGGGGTGCCCAGGTCGCTCAGGAAGTGCATCAGAGGGTCGTACTGGTCGAAGAGGCGCCGGTAGACGGACTCGGCGTCGCTCAATGTGTTATCCAGGATGACCTCGAGGATCCGCCTCTGCTCGTCGCGGAAGAGCGTCTTCAGCGAATAGCGCGTTCCGACAAAGTGTCGATCAAGCCGTCGGATGGCCTCGGGAATATCAGCCCGCGAGAGGACCTCGGTGAGTTGTTTGACCATCTGGCGATAAGGCGTCGCACCCTCGTAGTGCCTTACGCCTCCGACCACGTTATGATCCCCCAGGTGGATACAAGCAAAACTCAGCAGGGCTGATTCCCGCGTAACCTGGGAGCTCACCTGGCACCTGCCCGCCGTCATCCTGGCGCGTCCCGCCTGGGAATACCGCTGATTGCGCCGCTCGATCCGGTAGCAGTAGATCTCGGCCTCATCCGGGTACTCCTCGAACAGCGAGACGGCGGCGTACTGCGAGCAGACTTTGGCCAGGTCGACGTGAGCCGGTTTCACCCACTTCTCGAAGATGACCTTTCCATTCTGGTGCTCGGCGATATTGCTACGAGCCTCGAACAGACGTTCGAGGAATCCGGTCTCGACCGTGGGCGCGTCGAAAAGCTCCTGGGCCAGTTGCACCACTCGCCCGGCGTACTGAATCACCTGTACGGTCTCAATCCCCGACAGGTCGTCGAAGAACCAACCGCAACTCGTGTACATCAGCATGGCGTGACGCTGCAGCTCCAGCAGCTTGAGGGCCGTTGTGTGCTGGTCCGGCCGAAAGTCCTTGCGGCCGTGCTTTTCAAAGAAGCGGTCCAGATTTTCGTCCGACCGGTCCAGCACGATGGAGATATAGTCGTCGCGGGCGGCCCAGGGGTCTTTCACGAGCCCGCCGGCCGATTCCTCATACAGCGGCGCCACCGCTTCGCGCAACCAGTCGAGGGCCGCGCGAAGGGGGGCGCGCCACTCCTGGTGCCAGCCCGGCCGCCCGGTGTTGCAGCCGCAATTGCCGCGCCAGCGCTCCACGCCATGGATACAGCTCCACGAGGAGTCTTCGATGATTTCGACGTCGGGGAGTTCGGCGGTACCCCGGGCCAGGTAGTCCCCATAGTTGGTCAGCGCCACGTCCTCCCGCTCCTCGATGAGATCCAGGGCGTAGGCCAAGGCCATCTCTCCGTGCCGGTGATGATGCCCGAAGGTCTCCCCGTCGGTCGCCACGTGGACCAGCTGCGGCCAGTCGCGGTCGTCGGAGAAGGCCCCCAGGAGACGATCCGCAAAGTCCTCGCCCCGATCCAGCAGGCGTTCGAAGGCGATGCCGTGGGAGATGGGTCCGTCGTAGAAAAAGAGGGCGATCTTGCGCCCCGAGGGAAGCCGCTGGTGGTAGGGACGCGTGGGATCGATGCGGCCGCCACGGACGTCCATCCACTCCCGCTTGCCGGCTTCGCGAACCCGGCGGGCTTGGTGAGGGGACAGGATGGTGAAGCGGATGCCGTGGTCGACGAGGGTTTCCAGCGCCTTCAGATCGACGGCGGTTTCCGCCAGCCACATCCCCTCCGGGAGTCGGCCGAAACGGTGCTCGAAATCCCGCACTCCCCACAGCACCTGGGTTTTCCGGTCTCGTTCGTCGGCCAGCGGAAGGATCATATGGTTGTAGACTTGGGCGATGGCGGACCCGTGACCTGAAAAGCGCTCGAGGCTGTCCCGATCCGCGTCGAGAATCGCCCGGTACACATCCGGGGCCTTGACCTCGATCCAGCCCAGGACCGTCGGCCCGAAGTTGAAACTCATGCGCGAGTAGTTGTTGACGATCTGGACGATCCGTCGCTCTCCATCGAGAATGCGGGAGGCGGCGTTGGGCCGGTAGCATTCCGCCGTGATCCTTTCGTTCCAGTCACGGTAGGGGTAGGCGGAGTCCTGGACCTCGATGGCCTCCAGCCAGGGGTTTTCCCGCGGGGGCTGATAGAAATGTCCGTGGACGCAGATGTAGTGCTTCACTTCGGGTTCCTTTCGAACGCCACGAGGGACCGCGCAGCCAGGGTCAGGGAAACGGCGCCGGTCGATTCCAGGCGCTCCGGCGTGGAGGAACCGGGTCCCTCCCAGGCCGTGTCGGCCGAGTCCACCAGCCTCTCCCAGAGTCCGTCGGGCAGTGGCCACTCGAACGACGTGCTCCTCTCCCCCAGGTTGAAGCATACCAGCGTGTGCTCCGACCGCGTCCGGCGCAACATCAAGAGGACTTGGTCCTCCCCATGGGATCGAATCTCGAGATCGGCTCTGGTGCCGAACCTCCAGGCGCTGCGGGATCGGCGCAACCGGATCAGCGCCTGGTAGAAGCGGAACAGAACGGCGTGACGCCCCTCTTCCCGCAGGCGATGGTTCAGCCGACTGCGTGTGAACGTCGTCTCGGCCTGGGGATCGGGAGGCTCGTCGCGCCAGTGAAAGCGGGAAAACTCCTCCTTGCGGCCCTTGCGCACCGCCTCGATCAAGCCCTCGTCGCCGTGGCTGACGAAGTATTGGAAGGGGTTCTCCTCGGCGTACTCCTCCCCCATGAAGAGAAGGGGAAGATAGGGGGAGAGAATGACCAGACCCGCCGCCAGTTTCAGTTCCTCGAAGGAGACCAGCCGGCCCAAACGCTCTCCCCGCATTCGATTCCCCACCTGATCGTGATTCTGGGAGCAGACGATCAGGGCCTCAAAGGGCAACTCTCGGCCCGATCCACCGTGCCTTCGTTTGCGGTACCGCGAATATCGGCCGCCGAAGACGAACCCCTCCCGGTACGCGGTCGCCACATCGACGGCGCCCCGGAAATCCTGGTAGTAGCCGTCTCGTTCACCCGTCACCAGGGTGTGGATCGCGTGATGGAGATCGTCGCACCACTGGGAGTCGATTCCAAGCCCCCCCCGGTCCCAGGGCAGGACCGTTCGGGGATCGTTCAGGCCGCTCTCGGCGATGGTGTAGACCCTCCGATTGATCCTCTCCCCCTCGATTCGAACCGATTCCGCCAGTTCGGCGAGGAACGGCCGGGAGGTGAAGTCGAAGATGGCGTGGATCGCGTCCAGGCGCAGGGCGTCAACGTGGTAGTCCCGGATCCAGTGGAGGGCGTTCTCGATGAAGAATCGCCTCACCTCGTCGCCGTGGGCGTCATCGAAGTTGACGGCCCGGCCCCACGGAGTTCTGTAGCGGTCGGTAAAGTAGTGGCCGAATTCGTCCAGATAGTTGCCCTCGGGGCCAAGATGGTTGTAGACGACGTCGAGTACCACCGCCAGGCCTCTGGCGTGACAGGCGTCGATCAGGCGTTTGAATCCGTCGGGGCCTCCGTAGGAGTTCTGGACCGCGAAGGGGAAAACGCCGTCGTATCCCCAGTTCCGGTCGCCCGGAAACTGGGCCACCGGCATGATCTCCAGGGCCGTGACACCCAGGTCGTGAAGTCTGTCCAGATGCGGGATGACGGCGTCGAAGGTTCCCTCGGAGGAGAATGTGCCGACGTGCAGTTCGTAGATCACGTAGTCCCTGAGGGGAATGCCGAACCAACCCGAGTCCCGCCACTGGAACCGGGGATCCACCACCTCGGATGGGCCGTGGACTCCCAGTGGCTGAAAGCGCGAGGTTGGATCGGGCCGCCGCCTCCCGGCGTCGAACTCGAATCTGTACCGGGTCCCCGGGCGCACATCGTCGACCTCCACCTGGAAGTACCCGCGGTCGTCGGGCCGCATCGGGACCCGGCGTTCGGAGTCCGTTTCCAGACGCAGCCCCAACTCCGCCGCTTTGGGCGCCCAGACCAGGAAGGACGCCCGCCCCCCGCCCAGGTATCGGGCGCCGAGGGAGAGCGGGTAGTGTGGATGGCTCTCCCCGGCGTCATCGGTACGATTCTCTTCGGACTCTGCCATCTTCAACCAACACTCGGGAAGCCCATCGGCAGCCTTCCGCCTTCAGCCTTCGCTCTTCAGCAGCACCATCCCCAGTGGAGGCAGGGTGAGATTGACGGACCAGGGTCTGCCGTGGAAGGGCAGAGGGGCGGCCTCAGCGCCTCCCAGATTGCCCTGACCCGACCCGCCGTATTCCCGGGCGTCGCTATTGGCGATCTCCCTCCAGAAGCCCCCATGCGGAACACCCACCCGGTAGTTCCACCGCGGGACGGGAGTGAAGTTGCAGACCACGACGACCCCGTCCCCCGGCAAGCGGGCCTTGCGCAGGAACGAAAGCGCGCTGTTGTGGGAGTCATTGCAGTCGATCCATTCAAACCCCGCCGGCTCGAAGTCGAGCTCGTGGAGAGCGGCTTCGCCCCGGTACGTTCGGTTAAGATGGGCCACCCACCGCTGCACGCCGGCGTGCTCGGCGCCTTCCAGCAAGTGCCAGTCCAAGCTCGCCTCATGGTACCACTCGCTCCACTGGCCGAACTCCGCGCCCATGAAGAGCAGCTTCTTCCCCGGCTGCGCATACATGTAGCCGAGAAGAAGGCGCAGGTTGGCGAACTTCTGCCAGTCGTCGCCGGGCATCTTGCGGAGCAGCGATCCCTTGCCGTGAACGACCTCGTCGTG
>CAYRCA010000164.1:0-7562 GCA_964422565.1 uncultured Acidobacteriota bacterium
CAGCGTGGTTGCGCCCGCTTCGTCCTCGACGCGGGCAAGACGGCCCGCGAGATTGGCACCGACGCCCAGGTCGTAGAAGTAGCGCTCCACAACGGCCCCTTCCACTTGCGTTTCCGTGAGACGTCGGATGGGATCGTAGACCATATCGACCGCCCGATCCGATGCGTCGAAGCTCCGCGCTATCTCGCCCCGCGCGTTGAAAACGACGCGCCGGCGGCCGGCGTCCACGTGATTGACCTCGATCTTGCGCCCCAAGAGGTCGTAACGATATCGGGCCGTCTGCACGCCCCGCGCGTCTTCGATGGCGGTGAGCCGGCCCATCGCGTCTCGGGTGTAGCGAGTGGTCAGGGTCAGCGCCCCGGTGTCTTCAATGACCTCGACCAACCGGCCTTGACCGTCGTACCGCAGCCTTTTCGGCGTATTGAAGATTCCATTCGCAACATTCTCCGGGCTGTCATCGGTGTCGGAAACATCGAAAGCGGTCACCTGCCCGGCCTCATAGACGAGCCGTGAGGGACGCCCGTCGGGTGTCACCGTTTCGACAATCCGTCCCAGCGCGTCGCGTCGGAACTGGTAACTCCCCGGCCCGGTAGAACCCTCGTCCGGTACGAATTCGAAACCGGTCGAAAAAAACATCGCGGAGCGGACGGCCTCCCATCCGCGCGCATCACGCCGGCGGAACCCATCGACGACGACCTGCCCGCCTTCGGCGCTTGTTCTCTGTTGGAGGATCTGCTTGAAACCATCGTAGTACTCAACCGTGTCGGTGGTGTCGGCGTCTCCCGGCCGCTGTCTCAGGCGCGTCCGCACGGCGAGCGGGAGAGTGTCCTGGAGGTGTTCGAACCGGACGGTCGGCATCTGGTCGGAGTCTCCCGGTTTCACGAAGGAAACCAATCTTCCCAAAGGATCAAATCCGTACCTGGTTTCGTGGCCGTTCGGGTCGTGAACGCGACTTATTTCGCCCGAGCGGATGTCGTAGTCGATGGAATAGGCGTGACCGACGGCATCGGTGACCCCGTCGGGGAAAGTGTTGTCCGGCCCGATGGAGATCGTGCCGCTGTTGCCGAGGGCATCCATCCGCGCGACCGTGTTGCCGTGTCCATCGCTCTCCGTCCGTTCCACATTGGCGCCCCACCCTCCGGTTCCACCGGGGCCGGACATCCGGTGGTAACCCAGGGCGACGAAGTCGGGCGGCGTGAGACCGTAGGCAGCGGACACCATACCGTCCGTGAGCACCATCTCCTCGCGGCGCGAAAGGTTGCCGTTTTGAACTTGGCCCAAAGGCAAGCCTACGAACGGTGCGCCGTCATAGTAGTAGCGACTCAGGCTCAGGAGGGTGCCGCTGCCGTCAATGCGGTTCAACTCCACCGGAAGGTTGAGAATCCATTGGTCCTCGTCCCCCGTGTAGGACATGTTGGTGACCAGGCGCTCCGGACCGGAACCGCCAAGCCACTCGTCTTCCTTGCGGGTCGGGTTCCCGACGTGGTCGAATTCGAGCTTGGATCGGAAAACCTGGGGGCTGCCGCCCCGTTCGAACGTCGAGACCGTGGTCTGGGCGAGGAACGGAAATACGGCACGATCTCCGCTCGGTCCCGTCTCGATGATCCTCGTCTCATACTGGTTTTCCTCGACACGAAACGGAAGTGAAGCCAGGGGGCTCTCATCCGGCCCAAAGACTTCCATGCGCAGCAGCTTTCCGGAGAGCGCCCAGTCGTCGCTTCCGCCGGTCCCCTGATGGAAATGAGAAATCGTAAGAGTCGAGGGGGTGTTCGCATCCCCTTCTTCCAGCACTTCGGCTCTTCCAAAGCCACGAAACTCGCGGGATGCCCCGTCAAACAACCCATCGAAATAGCGCATGCTCCGAACCGTACTTGAACCTGTGACAGTGTCCTGCTCGGTGATGCGTGAGATCACCTGAACGGGAAACGGAAGAGCGCTCTCCCAGGGCCGTCTCTCCCGGGCCGCCTCCATGGCGTGGGTCGTGGACGGACGATACTCGATCTTGGTAACCAGTCCCGTGCCATCGTTGATCTCTTCGAGTAGATAGGGACGCCGGCCCCCAGTGAAATCCAGGAATTTGTAGTTCCGGGAGTTCACTCGCCGGGGAGGGTAGGACCAGACCAGCCCAACAGTCCCGGTGCCGGACATATCGGCGAGGCGGACATTGTCGGCCGTGGCGGTAGGAGTGTACGGAATCGTCCCCGCATCGACCAGTTGGTTCCCGCCTCGGTTCACCCAAAGTCTGACACGGTCCGTCTCGACGTAAACCAGGTCGGCGACTCCGTCTCCGTTGATGTCGCTGAGGAACAGTCGCTCGGGGTCAAACCGGGGGCCGATCGCCGGCTGAATGGAAAGCGTGATCCGACCGCCGAACCGCCCGTTTCCATAGTGCGGCCACCAATCGACCGACGATCCGTGCACCCAGATTACATCGGTAATTCCGTCTCCGCTCATGTCGGCCAGTTTGACCCGCGGATCGCTGAAGAAGATATCGGGAAAGCGCTCCAGGTCGTGGATGCGCGGTATCGCAACCGGGGTCTCCCAGCCCTGGTCGCCGCGGTTGTAGAAGAAATAGAACGAACGCTGGCCCGTACGAACGGCGTCGACCACTCCGTCGCCGTTGAGATCGACCAGTCGGAGCTGTGTGTCGCGCGGGTCGAAAACGGGCGCGCTCCTGAATCTGGCCTTCGCCCCGAAACCCTTTCCCGGCTCGTTGCGGAAGTACCCCAGCGGCCGCTCCGCAAGGGTCATCAGATCGGTAAGGCCGTCTCCGTTCATATCCGCAAAGGCGACCGGCGCGGTGGCCAGCGTCGCCGAGGGTGGGACTTCTCTCAGGGTCCGCGGAGGTCCCCAGGTTCCGTCCCCCTGATTGGGCCAGTAGCGCCGAATAGGACCGCCGAGCTGGATGACGCCCGGGAGTCCCGTGCCGAAGAGATCGACCAGATCGAACTCAGGATTCTGCAAAGAGTCGGGGGGCGGGTCGCCGGTGCTGGAACCGAAGGAAACGTACCGGTGGCCCGGTTCGAAGGCCGTGTATTTGAAATGAAGTGTCGGGAGCGAAGCTTCCTCGGCTCCGCCGGGACCGCTGCGATGCCCGCTAAGTGTCGCCGAAGACAGCTTCGAAATGCCCGTAAAGGGACACTCGTCGTAGGTGAAGCTGTAACGTCGGAACAGCGGGTCGGGGTCCCCCAGAATGTGAAACTCGATGGAGTTGCAGCGCAGGCCCGTGGTGATGTCGAATCCCGGACGTCGGTCGGTCAATGCATCGGGTCGGGGTTCGTAGTGAAAGGTCGTCGAATAGATGCCGTAGCTGATCGACTCCAGATAGAGCTGATTTCCGTCGCGAAAGTACTGGTAATGGATTTCGTTTCCGTTGCGGTCTACGGCCCGGTCGATTCGCCAGGCATAGGTGAAGGTAAGCCCGTCCCGCTCCTCCTCAATGCGGGAAGCCGCTGTGGTCCCGAGAAAGAAGGTGCGTCCTGAACGGTCACGGACTTCCCAGCCGCCCTCTCCTGTTCGCTCGACCCGCCGGAACACTTCCTCTTTCTTGTGCCGGAAGCGCCCCTCGCCCAGACGCACGAGATCCTGGCGGTCGAGGACAAAATCGTCCACGTCGTCAACAAAAGTGGGAAAACCGCGATCGGACTTGCGCGCGATTTCGAGGACCGGAAGGAGCCAGCCGATACCAAAGGGGCCGCTCCCACCGCCGCTGGTGTACACGAGCCCCATCTCCGGCTGGAAGCCACCGGGGCCGGGGAGAAAGCGAAGCGGTATGCGATAGCTACCCGTTCCGGTGTGCAGGTCCGGTGAGAAGGTGTCCCCAATGCTTCGGATCGCTCCTCCGCCTTTTGGGAGAGGCAGGGTCTCCGGTGAAACTCCCGACTGA
The DNA here is from genome assembly GCA_964422565.1 of uncultured Acidobacteriota bacterium. GTDB lineage: Bacteria > Acidobacteriota > UBA6911 > RPQK01 > JAPXNP01 > CAYRCA01. The sequence goes on from CAYRCA010000164.1 coordinate 3,887, forward strand.
CCGCTCATGGGCAACTACTCTTTCCGGCTCCGAGTGCTGTAGGGACCATCTCGGCGTCCGCAGCGTTCTCCTCGCCTCAGATCTCCAGAATCCGCAGGTTTCCAAAGTGTGCGGCTGTGTTGCCCCAGGCATAGAACCCGACTCGGCCAGCCCCAGGAATTGAAGTATCGGAACCGCTGAGAATCTCTTGGCCGTCAAGGTAAGCCTTGAAGGCTTGGCCCGTAACGGCCACCGCTACATCCAGATCCTGATTCACTGGAAATCCCTGGGTCACTTCCACGGCGGGGGTCTCCAATTCCTGGAATACACCGTTGACCTTCTTGCCGATCCTGCGATAGCTGCGCTGGGCATCCATCAGGAAGAAGTAGAAGTTGTCCGCGTCCTGATAGCGAAACACCATGCCGATTCCGTCGTCATCGCCTGACTTCAGACGACTTTGCACCACGAGGTCCGCAAGTGCCGGCCATTCATTGTCGGTCTTTCGTACCAGGTAGGTTCCGGGTTTCTCCGGTGATGGATTCAGGTTGGCGGATCCCGGCGGGTTGTGGATATTGCTGGTCTGGCTGATCCGCTGATTCGGACCATCCCAACCCCAGGCGGAAGGACCGCTCGTGAGTGCCGCAGGGTCGTCTACAACATCGAAATTGGGCATGGGATCGGTGGCGAAATCATCGCCGCCGGCGGCCATTCCTCGCGGGCTGTACTCATAGTCGACGAACATGTAAATGTTCGCCACCTTATCCCAGGAGAACCCCGCCGCAAAGGCTGCCGCGTTAGCGGCCTCATCAATGTTGATGGTCCAGGTGTCGGTCAGAGGCAGGCCGCGGAACAGATTCAGGGGCTCCGCACCAGGCCCGGAGTTGATCATGCCGCCGGCGTCCGTGGTTTGAGTAGCATTCGCTCCCCCGGAGGCGCTGGAGACGTCGACCACCAAACTCGAGTTCGACACGCCTTCCGCGGTTTCCAGGACCATGTAGATTTCGCGAACCCGGGGATCGGCGTGGTTGTAGGGGAGGTAGGCGTTATCCATGGCGAACAACACGGTTCCCGTGTCCCTGAGGGCGAAGAACTCGTCCGGATATTGATGCCGCAATGAGAGGCCGGCCGCGGCCTGAAAGAGAGCCGTCGCAGCCAGTTCCGCCCTCACATGATCCGACGCCGGTTCGCTGTAGAAAGCATCGAAGTAGAGCACGAGGTGCATGTTGGTGATTGCCCGGTAGTCGACGTCGTTGCTTTCAGGTGGAAACTCCACGATCCAGCCGCCGGCCGGTCCTGCGTTCTCGAAGAGGGCAAGCAGGTCTTCGTCGGAGGTGAATACGAAACCGTCATTTCGAAGGTCGAATTGAGACAGCGCCATCGTCTCGGGTTTCTGCAACCGGGTCTTGCGCGATCCGTCCCGGGCACGGTCGTGGGAGGTTCCGGAGTTGGTCAGGGTCCCGTGCAATCCCCGCGGTCCAATGAGCCCTTCGACGATCAACTCGACGCGCTTCAATTTCCGTACACAGGTGCCGGGATGCAGTTGATCCACGTCCTGCAACAGGACCTCGAAGTCGATCCTTCCCGTCCTCTGGAAGTCCAGGAATTGCGAGGGGTAGCGATCGGCGAGGGAAACCGTGATTTTCACGGGGATCGGCTTTTCGGTCTCCATGATCCGGTCGAAGGTAAAGGAGTCGATGTCGACCAGTAGATAGTCCGCCGCCAGGAGGCCGTTCAGCTCGCTGCGCTCATAGTCGAACCGGATTCGGTTGACCTCCGTGTCGTAGTCGAATTCGAAGGCCCGTTCCAGCAGGAATGCGGCGCTGATCGCCCAGTCGAGGTATTGCTGACTGATATCGCGCTGCGCCTCGGCCAGGTTGTCCCACAACTCCGGCGTGAATTCCTGCGCGTTGAAGTGTTGGAGCTGGGCTTCCGCCTGCGCCAGCTTCAGTTTCGCCACTTCCAGCTGTCCCTCGGCGATGTCCAGCATCGCCTCGGCGACCTGCACCTGCTGCTGGGCCACGGCCAGTGCCGCCTTCATTTCCTCGATCTGGCGGTCTAGGTTCGCCAGCTCGTATTCCCTTGTGAGTTTCGAACGGGCTCGGGTCAACAACTGGACCAGGATCGCGGGTTTATATTTACCCGAGGAAATCCCCAAAGCACCCGCCCAGTCCTCACCGATCACAATTTTCGAACTCAGGCCGGTCGCGTTTGTGAACGCGATGATCTCTTCAATCGCAGCGAGTTTCTTGCTGAGCGCGGCGTATTGTGCCTTCTGCTCAATCGCATTGTCCAGTCGGACCTGCGCCTGATTACGGGCCAGCTGCGCCGCCAGTAGTTGGTCTCGAGCCGCCTTGATCCGCAGCTTCTCCACCTCGAGTGCGGCAGCCTGTGCGTCAACGGCCTGCTCGAGGGCAAGCTTCGTAAACTCTTCTTTCTCGGCTGTATCCTTGAACGTGATGTAGGCCCGCTCCGCCTGCACCGCGTGGTTCGCAAAGTAACGCGCCACGTTCTGCAGGTAGCGCCAGGAATGGATCGGCACGATGTCCTCGGGGAATCCCAGGTAATTGATGTTCTGGACGATGCGGGACAGACTGTTCAGCGACTCCAGAATCAGCACGCGCCGACTGTACTCGATGCTGTTGAAAGCCTGTCTGTCTGCGGAGTTGAGGAAGGCCAGATGCTCAGCGGCGTACGGGGCAAACGCACCGGAGTACAAGGCGCCTGTCAGTTCGAATCCGCCATCGGGCAGGATCTTGAGGATCTTCTCGAATTCGACACGGGCGCCATCCATGTCCCGATCGCGGTAGAGGCGGCTTGCCCGACGGATGATGGTGCGGGCGATCTTGCGCCACAGCATCGGGCGCTCTATGGAGAGGTTCAGGAACTGATAGTCCCGGGCTTTCAGGTAGAACTGAACGGCCTTCGCCTCGTCACCGAGTGCCGCGTAGGTGTCTCCGAGGGCGGTCGGGAGAATGAATCCCGCCACATGAGTCAGGTAGCTGACGAATTGGGGCAGCTGCCAATAGTAGGTTTCCAGCTGCTCGAGCTGAACCGCATTGACTCTCGGCTGGAGCAGTTTCGTTACGATCTCGTTGGCACCGGCACCGAGGTCCAACTGCACCGCACCCGAGTCTTTCAACACGGTCGCCGATCGTTTGGGCTGGGACGACCCGGCTGTACTCAGGTCCGTCCAGGCCCCGTCGAGATCTCGGACGAGGAAAGGAAGTCCCCCTTCCCCAAAGGTGCGGCTGACTGCGGACACTCCGGGATTGGTACTGTGGGTAACCGACCAGCCGAAGCTCCGAGGGGCGCTCGCGGCCGCCGAAGCGAACAGCTTCCCAGCCTCGTCGGCCCTGCCCGAACGGGTCAGCGCAATCGCTGTATTGTGTTGCATGGCGGCGACACCGCCGGGTTGCCCACTGCGCTCGAAGTACTCTTGCGCGGCCGAGAGACGCTCCTGGGCCTCACCGAGGTTGCCCTCTGCAACGGCAATCGCGCTCAGCAGAGTCATGGCGTCGGCTTGCCCGTCGCTGTCCTCGGGTGGAAGACCTCGACGAAACTCGTCCGCCTTGGAACGCGCTTCCCGCAGTGAACCCGATTGAAGGTAAGCCAGGCTGGTTTGGTAGGCTTCGGTTCTTCTGAAGTTGGGCCCGACGAATTTCGCCAGCGCGGCCGGGTTGATCGTCGTGGATGAGGC
>CAYRCA010000164.1:7572-8525 GCA_964422565.1 uncultured Acidobacteriota bacterium
TCGCGTTGAGCTCGACGAGTCCTTCCGGGGGACTGACGACAGGAGCGATCGTAGCTTTCTCCCCGACCACCGAGCGCATCTCCAGCAACCTGACGCTGGCCGAGGCCAACTGATTCGTCATGTTCATGGGCAGCAGGGCTTCGGCAGCGAGGGCATCTGCGCTGACGATCCAGGCCGGATAGAAGGTCTTCGGCAACAGCGCCCAGGCGGCCAGATACTTGTTCAGTGCGGAGCCAAACTTGCGGGCGTAGTATTGCTGGTTCCCGCTCATGACATAGGCATGAATCTGCTGTTCCAGCGGCGTATTCGGGTCCGCGAATATTGGTTGAAGACCTACGGTCTTGACTTTGGAGGTATAGAATTCGGTGAGGTACTTTCGCGCCACAGACAAACCCTCACGTTCAAAGAAAGACGTCCGCTTGAACCCGGATCAGGCGAGTGGAGCCTGGGCTCCGGCAGATGGGATGGGTGAAACGCCTTTTGTTGTCCAGAGCATAGGGCAGGAATGCTGCAGAAAGCAAGATCTTTCTTGTCCATGCTCTTGCCGGGGTTTCGAGCCTTGGTGGTGGCTCAGGGAAACCCCCAGCCCAAAATTCATTTCGACCGCTTCTTCCTCTTGATCGCCGGGTCGTTTGGCAGCCGATCGGTCCGTGCACGTGGTCGTGGGTCACTTTCCCCGACAAAATCCCCACCTCATATTCCATCGCTATCCGCCGCCCCGGTCGCGCACAGGAATCGCCACGTCATGATCACAACTGGCGGGGAAACCGGCCCGCAGGGAGGCCTCAGTCGGCCTCCGGCGGATCCTCGAGCTCGAGGATCCGACAGTAGGCGAGGTCGGTGACTTTGGCCAGGACGAGCGGGTCGTCGCGGCCGAAGCCGCCGGTCGTCTTCCACTGATCGCCGTCCTTGTAGAGGCGCTGGAAGGTGACCGAGTGGCGGGGACCTCCCGG
>CAYRCA010000165.1:0-8497 GCA_964422565.1 uncultured Acidobacteriota bacterium
CCGACCTCTTTCATCTGGAGAAGAAGGGCATTCCCAAAGTGATCCAGTCTCTGGGCGTGTCCTGGGAGAGCCTGGGGTTGAAGGGATGCACCCTTTACTATCGCAGGCGGGCCCAGGACATGCCGCTGATCCCACTCGATGACGACGTGACTCCGGAACGCGCGGCCCAGGCGGAGAAAGTGAGGGTCAAACTGCTGGAGAACTTCCGGTCGAAGTATCTGTTTCGCTTCGAACCATGCTGCGTTCCCGTGGACATGCGGGTGGAGGGAGACCGGCTCTCGGGGCTCGTTTTCCGGCGCACCGAGGTGGTCGAAGGGAAAGTGAGGCCCTTGCCGGGAACGGAGTTCTCCGTTTCGACGCCCCTGGTCGTCTCCTCCATCGGGAGCGTCCCGGAACCGATTCCCGGCGTTCCCATGAACGGTGAACTCTTTCGCCTCAAGGACTGGAAGACCGGCCAGGTCGAGGGCTTCGAGAGCGTGTTCGCCCTGGGCAACGCGGTCACGGGCCGGGGCAACATCCGAGCCTCGCGGGTGCATGGGAGGGAGATCTCCGACTGGATCATCGACGAGTTTCTGAGGGAAAGGAAACCCCTTCAGCCGGAGCGGATCGCAAAAATCCGGGAACAGGTTCGGCGTCTTCAGCATCGGGTGGGATTCGACTCCGACTATCGAGGCTGGGTCGACAGACACCTCCCTGTCCGCCTGGAGAGTCTGTCCCTTTCACGAGGCCCTTCATGAGCGAAACCTTGCCCATGGATGAGCCCGAACCCCACGGTCAATCCGGGGCTGAACCCAGCCTTCCGAAGAGCGTCCGGCGCCTGACGGTGGATGGGCGTGAGATCCGCCTGGTTGGGACGGCCCACGTTTCAAAGCGGAGTGTGGAAGACGTGCGGATTGCGATCGAATTGATCCGCCCCGACACCGTGTGTGTCGAACTGGACGATGGTCGCTACCGCAACCTGATCGATTCGGGCCGCTGGCGGAAGACCAATATCGGTCAAGTCGTCCGCCAGGGACGGGTTCTCCTGTTGCTCAGCTCCCTGATCATGACCTCGTTCCAGCGTCGGATCGGACAACGTCTGGGCGTGACCCCGGGGGCCGAACTCTTGGAAGCCGTAAAGGCCGCCGAAGAGGTCGGCGCTCGGGTCGTCCTGGTGGACCGCGACATCCAGGTAACGCTGCGCAGAGCCTGGAGCCGATTCGGGTTCTTCGAAAAGCTCAAGATCGCCTCCCAGTTGGTGGCCGCGGTCTTTGTGAGCGAGGAGATCGACGAGAAGACCATTGAGGAGTTGAAGCGGGAGGAGAAATTGGGAGACGTCCTCGAGTTGCTGGCCCGGGAGTTTCCCGCCATGAAGAGGACGCTGATCGACGAGCGGGACATCTACCTGGCCGAGAGGATTCGGACCGAGGCGGGCCCAAGGACGGTGGCTGTCGTCGGGGCCGGCCACGTTCCGGGCATTGTCGAAGCCATTCAAAGGACACACGACCTCAAGCCGTTGGAGGAGACCCCCCCCGCATCCCGGGTCGGCCGGAGCTTGAAGTGGGGTATTCCCGCCTTGATCGTGGGTCTTCTCGTCTACGGTTTCCTGAAGGGGGGAGTCGAGGAGTCTCTGGGGTCTATTTACATCTGGCTCCTGGTCAACGGAGTCCTATCGGCCGGGGGTGCCGCGCTTGCCCTGGGTCATCCCCTCACGGTGCTGGCCGCCTTCCTCGCCGCGCCGCTGACCAGCCTCAACCCGATGATGGCGGCCGGATGGGTGAGCGGGCTGGTCCAGGCGGTGGTTAAGAAGCCGACCGTTCAGGACTTGGAGAATCTGCCGGAAGCGATTTTGACGGTGGGCGGGTTCTGGCGCAACCCGGTCAGCCGGATCCTGCTCGTGGTGGTTTTCTCGAATCTCGGCAGCAGCCTGGGCACCTTCGTCGCCGGAAGCTGGATCGCCGCCCGGGTCTTCGGGTGAGTTGCGGGATGGTTCGGGGTGACCGAAGCGATCCCGTTCGGCTGATGGCCGTCGGCCGGGCCGTCTTCCCTTGCCCCGCCACTTCGTGTCACCTCTGGCCTTCCCTTTGCGAATGGAGTCTAATGGTCTTGGATACGAAGCCACGGGGAAGGAGGGATCATGCGAGCCTTCTTTTGTCTTCTCGCCGCCACAACGCTTTCCGGCGCACCTCTGCTGGGTCAGACATCCGAGGCCTGCGGTGTCTGCCACTCGAGGCATCTCGGTGAATTCAAACGATCTCCTCACGCGAATGCCTGGACGAGCGAGGCTTTTCAATCCGAGCTTGGCGCCATAGGTACAGCCGGCTTTTGCGCCGGGTGTCACGCGCCGGCGTCGGTGTGGCAAGAGGTGGATACCCGCCCTCAATCCGAACCGGGTCCCCCTGGCCAGCCCAGGGCGGAGGCGCCGGCTGGCTTTGACGCGATCCTTGCGGTCGCTCCGACCGCGCGAGAGGACGTCCGGGAGGATGGGGTTTCCTGCGGGTCCTGCCATCTGGTGAAGGTCTTCAGTCCAGCCGGCCGGCGGGAGGACTTTGTGGGGCCGTATCACACGGCCGAGGGCCACGGCGGCGTTGAGGCGGAGGAGTTCCGGACGCTTCGGATGTGTGGATCGTGCCATGGTCGGGACCCCGCCGATTACGTTCCTCCGGATGTGACACCGGGCGTGGACTACCACCATGCGCGGGCGGTCCCGGTTGCCTTCAACTATGGCGTTTCGGAGTGCTGGTCCTGCCACATGCCGCGCCAGTCGGGGCGGCTTGTACAGCTGCGAACGTACCGTGATCTGCCGGAGCGGATGGTCGGCAGCCACACCTTCGAGGGGGACCGCTTCGAGCGACTCGGCGAGTCGGTGGATTACGCCGCTTCGGGCAACCGGCTGCGGATCACGAACCGCGGCGTCGGCCATCCGTTGAGGGTTCGCCTCGACACGACTTACCAGCTGGAAGTGGTCGCCTCCCGTGGTGGGGCGGAAATCGGGAAACACGAGGCGGAGATCCTCGGCGTGAGTGGGTTGCCCATGGGAGATACCCTGGAGGTGGCCTTGCCCTTCGATGTTCAGGCGGGAGATACCCTGGCCGTGAGATTGACGCCCAGTAGGAAAGGACAACCCGCCGCCACGCCCACGCCCCGCAGCATCATCGCCGAGTAGTGGAATTCTGTACGGCGGAAGAGCCCAAGATCGCGGGCCTCGGGCCGACCCCGGGGTCTCCGGGGGAGCCGTCGTTCCAACATACCCAGCCTTGGGGGAATCGGCGGACGGCAACAGCTGGAGGAACGACGTGATTCGGGTGGTGGTTTTCGATTTCGACGGCACTCTCTTCGACACGCGAGAGGACATCGCCGACGCGGTCAACCATGCCCGCCGGCGTTTCGGCCTCCGGTCCCTTAGCCTTGAGGAGGTGACCCCTATGGTGGGGTACGGGGTCTCGACCTTGACCCAGCGCGCCTTCGCCGACTCGCAGGTCGACCTTGAATCCGCGTTGCCCACGATCATGGAGTATTACAGCGCCCATCCTGGGGACAAGGCTCGGCTTTACAAGGGTGTCAGGAACACCCTCCCGAGGATCGACGCCGCGCGGACCATCGTGTCCAACAAACCGGAGGCTCTCGTTCAGACCATGCTCGCCGAGCACGACCTCGCCGGCTTCTTCGACTTCGTCGCCGGGGGGGACACGTTTTCCGCCAGAAAGCCCGATCCGCTGGCGGTGCATTTCCTTCAGGCCCGATATAATGTGGCTACTCATGAGATCCTCGTCGTGGGCGACCACGCCCCGGATATCGAGATGGCGAAGCGTACCGGATGTCATAGCGTGTTCTGTCGGTACGGCTTCTTTGAGGAGGATCGGGTTGGGGCCGACTTTCAAATCGACCGTTTCGCCGATCTTCTGCCCATTCTCGACCGCCTCAACAGGCCGGGGAACGGTTAGGTTATAGGTGATTCTGTGGGTGGGCGGACCGACTCCGTTCGCGACGGGCGACCTCGCCGGCGGGAGCGTCGGAGTCTCGACGGCGTTACAATGTGGGTGCGCGGTTGCTGGTTGGAGGAGCCATGATGAAGTTGGCTGTGGATGGTGGGGCACGGGCCTGGAGGCGAACCCGGCGTCGGTGGGGACCCGGCGGAGTGTGGTTAACCCTGGTGCTGTGCGGGTTGTTCTTGGCGGGTGTCGCGGCCTGTACGGTTGAATCACCTCCCGGGGAACCGATCGACTTTGAGGCGCTACCCCACTTCAAGCCCTTCGAGCTGAAGACCGTGGACGGCGAGGGCAGGGTCCTGGCCGATTATCTGGATCGGCTTACACTGGTGTCGTTCTTCTTTCCGACCTGAGGGACCTGTAATGCGGAGTTGCCGCATCTACAGGAAATCTACGACAGGTACCGGGATGAGGGCTTCAGAATGGTGGCGATCAACATCATGCCGGAGCAGGAGCACATGATACCGGAGTGGGCCGAGGAGGGAGGCTACACTTTTCCCGTCCTGGTGGGCGCGGAAACGGAGGACCTGTTCGCGGACTACGAAATGTTTGCCGCGCCGACAACCTTTCTGCTGGACGGTCAGGGAAGGATTCTCGCCCGGTATGACGGCTACCACCCGGGTGATGAAGAGGAGGTCGAGAGAGACGTTCGCCGGTTTTTCCCGCCGGGCCACTGATCTGGAATTTGAGAATCCGGAAGAGCCACGGAAATCGCTGATTACACGGATCTGGGGTCTGGCCTGTAGATCGGCCTCGGCGGGAGACCCATTCGGCGGGATCCGTGCAAACCGCGGCATGATTTTTGACGGGGACAGAGACCTCGGACCATGGCCGGAAATACCTTCGGAACCGCATTTCGCATCACAACGTGGGGGGAGAGCCACGGCGCCGGCATCGGTGTCGTAATCGACGGATGTCCTCCGGGTGTTCGGATCGACTCGGAACGGATCCAGAGGGAACTGGACCGGCGTCGACCGGGACAAAGCCGCCTCACGACGCAGCGTCGCGAGCCGGACCAGGTGCGCATCCTCAGCGGGGTCTTCCAGGGGGAGTCCCTCGGCACGCCCATCGCGTTGATGGTGGAGAATGCCGACGCCCGCCCTCAGGACTACAGCGAAATGCGGACGGTTTATCGTCCCTCCCACGCCGACATGACCTATGATTTCAAGTACGGCAGGCGAAGCTGGGCCGGAGGCGGCCGCTCCAGCGCCCGGGAGACGGTGGCGCGGGTCGCCGCCGGCGCGATAGCCCAGGAGTGGCTCCGGAAAGAATTCGACGTGGAGATCGTCGCCTGGGTCCGGCAGATCCATACGGTGACTCTGGAAGAGGTGGACCACTTGACGGTCACGCGGACCGATGTGGATGCCGGCCCGGTACGATGCCCGGATCCCGAGGTGGCCCGGCGGATGATCGAGGCGGTCGACCGGGCCCGCAGGGATCGCGATTCTGTCGGCGGCGTCATCGAGGTGGTGGCGAGGAGCTGTCCGGCCGGCTGGGGCGAACCCGTCTTCGATAAGCTCGAGGCGATGTTGGCCCACGGTCTCATGTCGATTCCCGCGGCGAAGGGTGTCGAGATCGGAAGCGGATTCCAGGGAACCGGACTACGCGGCAGCGAGCACAACGACGAGTTCCTCATTGAGGAGGGGGAGATTCGGACCAGGACCAACTACAGCGGCGGAATCCAGGGAGGCATCTCCAATGGAATGCCCATCTGGGCCCGGGTCGCCTTCAAGCCGACGGCCACCATCAGCAGGGAGCAGTCCACGGTGTCGTCCCGGGGCGAACCCGCGACCCTGGCGGCCCGGGGACGCCACGACCCCTGCGTCCTTCCCCGCGCCGTACCCATCGTGGAGGCCATGACGGGACTGGTCCTGATCGACCTGGCCCTGCGCGATCGGGGGCAGATGGGCCCTCGGGATCGCTCTCTCCGCCCCCGCCAGAGTTAACACCCAGCTGGATTCCCAGCCAAGGATTGCACCGGATTTTCACAAAGAAAAGCCGCCGCCGTGTCTCTCGATCATCCCGAAACGCGGCCCAAAACCCAGAACCAGGAACTCAAGGCGAGGGCTGACGGCCGCCGACCGCGCCGTGTCTTTCCTGTTCCCCGCGCTGTCGCTTTTTCTAGGAACTGCGTGGTTGGTCTGCTATTCTTCGAACGCCATGAATACACGAAAAACGGGGAAGAATATCTTTGACGTCGACCTCCGGGACTTTCGACCGCCGAAGCTCCAGGTCCGCACCATCCTGATGGGGGTGATCGCCCTTTTCCTGGTGGTGGTGCTGTTTTCGAGCTTGTATCAGGTCGAGCCCGAGGAAATCGGGTTGATTTTGCGCTTCGGCAAGTACGTTCGGACCACCGAGCCGGGCCTGCACATGAAGATCCCTTTCTTCGAGGCGGTCCTGAAGGTGCCGGTTCAACGCCAGCTCAAGCATGAATTCGGTTTCCGGACGGAGCAGGTGGGCATCCGATCCCGATACTCGCAGAATCCGGGGGAGTCCCACATGCTGACGGGCGACCTGAACGTCGCCGTCGTCGAGTGGATCGTGCAGTACCGGGTCTCCGATCCCTATCTATATCTGTTCAAGGTGCGCGATGTGGAGGGGACCTTTCGGAACATGAACGAGGCCTCCATGAGACAAGTGATCGGGGACCGGACGGTGACCGAAGTGTTGACGGTGGGCCGGCAGGAGATCGAGATCCGAGTCAAAGAACTCCTGCAGGATCTGTGCAATATCTACGAAACCGGGATCACGGTCGAGCAGGTGGTCCTGCAGGACGTGACGCCCCCGGACCCGGTCAAGCCCTCCTGGGACGAGGTCAACCAGGCCCAGCAGCAACGCGACCGGCTGATCAACGAGGCCAGGGCGGAGTACAACGAGGTCGTACCCCGAGCCCGCGGCGAGGCGGAGCAGTTGGTGCTGCAGGCCGACGGATACGCCGTCGACCGCACCAACCGGGCGGAGGGAGACGCGGCCCGCTTCAAGGCCATGTACGACGCCTATCGCCGGGCACCCGAGGTGACCCGAAAGCGCCTGTACTACGAAACAATGCAGAAGGTCATTCCCCGCTATGGAAGCAAGCTGCTGCTGGACAAGGACGCGGAGGGAATCCTGCCGGTTCTGCCGCTGGACGGTTTCCAGAGAATCATGCCTCAGAGGGGGCAGGAAGGAGGGGGACAATGACCCCCCAGAACATTCGAATGCTCGTGCTGGCCGCTCTCGGTTTCGCCCTTCTCCTCGTCCTGATGGACGGGATCTACGTGGTGGATGAAACCCAGCAAGTGGTGATCACCCAGTTCGGGGAGCCCCGCGAGCCTGCGGTAACCGACCCCGGGGTGCATTTCAAGATCCCCTTTATCCAGAGGGCAAACCGTTTCGAGAAGCGGTTCCTCGAGTGGGACGGCGATGCGAACCAGGTGCCGACCAGGGACAAGCGGTTCCTCTGGGTAGACACATACGCCCGTTGGCGGATCAGCGACCCGCTCAGGTTCTTCCAGAGGCTTCGCGACGAACGGGGCGCCCAGTCGCGTCTCGACGACATCCTCGACGGGGAGACCCGCAGCGCCGTCGCCCGACAGGATTTGGTTGAGGTTGTGCGAACCAGCAACCGCGAACCCGAGGAACTGCTGCTGGATTCGGACGAGGAGACGGCCATTCTGGAGGAGATCGAAATGGGCCGGGAGTTGATCACTCGGCAAATCCTCGGCAACGCTCGGGAGCGGGCGTCCGATTTGGGCATCGAACTCCTCGATCTGCGCTTCAAGCGGATCAACTATGTGGATGAGGTTCAACGGGACGTTTTCGAGCGGATGATCGCGGAACGTCGGCGAATCGCCCAGCGGTACCGGTCGGAGGGCCAGGGTGAGGCGGCCCGCATCCGCGGCGAGAAGGAGCGGGACCTGGCGCAGATACAGTCCGAGGCCTATCGCACGGCGGAGGAAATCCGGGGGAGGGCCGACGGCACGGCCACCGAGGTGTACGCCGAGGCCTACGGACGCGACGTGACCTTCTACACCTTCATGAAGAGCCTCGAGACCTTTGAGAACACGGCCGACGGGAGCAGTGCCCTGATCTTGACGACCGACAGCGATCTGCTGCGGTTTATGAAGCGGACGCCCTAGGCGCCCCGACGAAGAGGTACACGATCCGACGGGGGCGGCGACGCGGCCGCCCCGTCGGGTCCCCACGATGGTTCCTCAACCCTCATCCGCGAACGCCGACCGGATCGGCGCTCCGATACTGGGGTCGAAGTCGAGGTAGTCGAGGCCGAGAAAAGTCAGGAGGGTCGCCGCGACGTTCCTCAGGTAGACCGTTTCGGTGTCCGCCAGCTCCCCCCGCCCCGGAGTATCGGGCCCGAAGACGGCCAGCCAGATCTCCTCGGCGCCCGGCACCCGCTCGCCGTGGTCCGTCCAGTCCTCGGGTGTGCGGCCGCGCCCGTGATCGGTGGTGATGATCAGGGTTGTGCGGCCCCGGTACCGGTCCGACTCCTCCAAGGCGGCCCAGAGATCGCGGAGGAAGCCGTCGAAGAA
>CAYRCA010000166.1:0-8496 GCA_964422565.1 uncultured Acidobacteriota bacterium
CGGGTGGCCATCGGTATGGCGACGGGGTTGGCCGATTCGGCCGCCGCCGAGTTGGCGGCGGCGGTCGTGGACGAGGGCGGGGCGCTGCGCAAACTGGAGGAAATGGTGGAGTTGTATGCCTCGTAGGAGCCCAGCTTTCCGTCACCCCTTGTGTGCGTCGTGGATGCGGGTTGCGGGCTGCGGCGGTCGAAACCGGCCGCTTTCCCGACGCCCGTCCGGGACGAGTCTGGTCGGCGAGCGTCGCGAAAGGCCGTCGGGGGTTCGCCGTGACAAGGAGGCGGGGCGGTGAGCGGGCGAGCGTCCGTTTCGGGCCGGGCGTTTCTGGTCAAGGTGTGCGGTCTGACGCGACTCGAGGACGCCAGGCTTGCCGTCCGGTACGGCGCCAACGCCTTGGGATTCAACTTCCACCCCGGGAGTCCCCGTCATGTGACGGTGGAGGACGCACGGCGAATGTCGGTCAACCTCCCCCGGAGCGTTCTGAAGGTCGGGGTCGTGGTGGTTCCGGGCCGGAGCGCCGCTGCCGTCGGGGACCTGGGGGATCTCCCGGGGAGGTTGGAGGCGTTCCTGGATGCGCTTCAGGTGCATGGCGCCGAAAGAGAGGCCGATCTCCCCGTCTTCGCCGGCAGGACGATTGTGGCGGTTTCGCCCGAGACCGCTCACCTCTTTCCGGAGAACGAGGTTATCATCGACACGTCGTGGGGCACGGGACGTCTGGCGGACTGGGACGCGGTCGGGCGAATCGGACGTCGCTTCATCCTTTCCGGCGGACTCACGGCCGATAATGTGACCGACGCCGTCCGACGACTGCGCCCCGCCGGTGTCGATGTGTGCTCGGGAGTCGAGGCGGAGCCGGGCCGTAAGGATCCGGTGAAATTGAGGCGCTTTCTTGAACGGGTCGCGGGGGGCGGGGCGGTACTCGTGAACTAGGGCCGCCGTGGAGTCGGAGTTGCTGGACAAGATCCTCCAAGTGAAAAGGCGGGAGGTCGCCGAACGGCGGCGGGAGACCTCTCTTCCGGAACTTCTCGATCGGGGGCGCGCGCGTCGACGACCTTCCTTCGGGGACGCTTTGCGGGGAGAGGGACTCCGGGTAATCGCCGAGATCAAGTACCGTAGTCCCAGTCACGGCCCCTTCAAGTGCCGTTTGGGGCCGGAGGAGATAGCCCTGTCCTATACGGAGAACGGAGCCTGTGCCCTGTCGATCCTGACCGACCTCCAGTTCTTCGGGGGATCGCTGGAACACCTGGGATCGGTTTCCGACGCTCTCCAAGCGCGGCCGAACCAGGGGGACGAGGAGTCCGGCGCCTTGGCGCCCATTCCGCTTCTACGGAAGGACTTTGTACTCGACCGGTATCAGGTGGCCGAGGCGCTGGCCTGGGGGGCCTCGGCATACCTGCTGATCGCGGCGGCTCTTTCCCGGGGCGACTTGATCGGTCTGCTGGAGTATGGAGAGGCTTTGGGGCTGGAGTCCCTGGTGGAGGTGCACGATGCCTTCGAGTTGGAGACGGCTCTGGAATCGGGTGCCCGAACGATCGGGGTCAACAACCGCAATCTCAGAACCTTCGAGGTGAACATCAACACTTCGTTCGAGCTGGCCCGCAGGCTGGAGGGTGAGGAAGACTATTTGCTGGTGGCCGAGAGCGGGATTTCACAGCTCTCGCAGATGCTGGAACTGAGGGACGCCGGATTCAGCGGGTTCCTGATCGGCACGGCCTTCATGGATTCCGACGCTCCCGGCCGGGAGCTGAGAAAACTGATGGAAGGCACGGAAGACACGGAAGGGGAGGGGAGTTGACATCGAAACAGGAGCTACCCGACGAGAGGGGCCGGTTCGGGCGGTTCGGTGGTCGTTTTGTACCGGAGACGCTGATGTCTCCGATTCTCGAACTCGAGAGCGCCTACCTTGCGGCCCGCCGGGATCCGGGGTTTCTAAGGGAGTTGGACGAGTACCTCAAGGATTATGTCGGTCGACCCACTCCCCTGTTTGAGGCTTCGCGCTTGTCCCGGCGACTGGGATGCCGCGTTTACCTGAAGCGGGAGGATCTTTGCCACACGGGTGCCCACAAGATCAATAACGCCCTCGGCCAGGGGCTTTTGGCCCGCCGCATGGGGAAGACCCGGATCATCGCGGAAACCGGGGCCGGCCAGCATGGTGTCGCCACCGCCACGGCCTGCGCCCTGCTCGGTCTGAAGTGCGAGATTTACATGGGAACCGAGGATATGCGACGGCAGGCGCTCAACGTCTATCGCATGGAGTTGATGGGCGCCCGGGTCACCCCGGTGGACGCCGGCAGCCGCACACTCAAGGATGCCATCAACGAGGCGATGCGCGACTGGGTGACCAACGTGGCGGATACGCACTACCTGCTCGGCTCGGTTTTGGGTCCGCACCCCTACCCCCGAATGGTGCGTGATTTCCAAGCCATCATCGGCCGCGAGACTCGAGAGCAGATCCTGGAGAAGGAGGAACGGCTGCCCGACAGCCTCGTGGCCTGCGTCGGTGGCGGCAGCAACTCGATCGGCTTATTCTATGACTTCCTGGACGAGCCCTCGGTGGAGATGATCGGGGTCGAGGCCGGGGGCCGGGGGAGCGGCCTGGGCTACCACGCGGCGCGGTTTCAGGGCGGGGCGCCCGGCGTTCTGCACGGAACGTACAGCTTCGTCCTGCAGGACGGGCGTGGACAGGTGGCCGCCACCCACAGCGTTTCAGCCGGTCTCGACTACCCCTCTGTCGGTCCGGAGCACGCCTGCCTCATGGAGTCGGGAAGGGTCCGGTATGCTTCCGTCGACGACGAAACGGCGCTCCGCGCGTTTCACGAGCTCAGCCGGCTGGAGGGGATCATCCCGGCGCTGGAGTCGGCCCATGCGGTGGCCTATCTGTTGAGGGAGCGGGAGCGCTTCACCGGAAAGGTCGTAGTGGTCAATCTGTCGGGTCGGGGCGACAAGGATGTCGACGCGGTGAGAGGCTTGAGACAGTCGAACGGAGCGATTGGGGGGGACGACGGCCCATCGGGCGGAAACTCGAAACCCGGAGCCGGAGACACGAATCCCGCGGGTCGCGGGCGGGGAGGCCCCCGCGCCCCGGGAATTGACGGGTAGGGCACCAGGATCGGCCACACCCAAATGGATTGAGCGCGGGAGCGGTCGGCAGTGAGCGGCCGCCGCCTCCTGTCCGCCCCTTTTCTTATTGGTGGTAGGCTGGGTTCCAATCATGTTCGACAAGAACGCGTTCATCCCCTTCGTCACCGCAGGTCATCCCGACATCGAGAGGTCTCGGGAGATCATTCTCGCTCTCGCTTCGGCCGGGTCGGCCCTGATCGAGATCGGCATCCCTTTTTCGGACCCCATCGCCGATGGGCCGGTGATCCAGCGGGCCTCCTTTTCCGCGCTGCGGCGGGGCTACGGCATGGAGGACTACCTCCGGTTGGTCCGGGACGTCCGGCACGCCTCGGATGTCAAACTGATTTTCATGACTTATCTGAACCCGGTTCTCCGATACGGGCTTCAGCGTCTCGACCGGGACGCCGCGGCGGCGGGTCTCGACGGTCTGCTCATCTCGGACCTGACGCCCGAGGAGCTCACCGTCTTCGATTCCGAATCGGCGGAGGGGGGAGACGGTCCCGGCGCGGTCGATCCGGAGGGCGTCGGGCGCTCGGCGTTTCAGGTTCACCGCCCCGGACTTCGGTCGGTCTTCTTGGTGGCGCCCACCTCGTCCGAGGAGCGTCTCGAGCGGATCTGTCGCGCGACGACGGGTTTCGTCTACATGGTCGCCCGAACCGGCGTAACCGGGGGGCGAACGAGAATCGATGCGGCCGTGCCGGCGATGGTCGAAAGGATCCGGCGCCACACCGATCTACCGGTGGCGGTCGGGTTCGGCATTCGTTCGAAGGAGGACGTCCGTCGGGTATGGGAGTTCGCCGAAGGGGCCGTCGTCGGCTCGGCAATCGTCGCCTTCATCGAAGAGAACCGGGAAGCCGCCGATTTGCCGGATCGGGTTAAGGCTTATGTCCGAGGCGAACTCCTCCCTTGACGGGAGCTGGATGGCGCTTCGCGTGGCGGGTGGTTGAATGAGTCCGAGGATCGTCCCTTGAACAAAGAGATTCTGGAATGGAGACGCAAGATAGACCGGGTCGATCGCGAGTTGACCCGACTGCTCGCGGTCCGGACCGAGTACTCCATCGAGATCGGCCGGATCAAACAGAGGGAGAGCCTCCAGGTCTACGACCCGGAACGGGAGGAGGAGGTCATCGGCAACGTCCAGGAGACCGCCGATGGATTTCTGACGCCGGAGGCCGCCCGCCGCGTTTTCGAGCGGATCATCGACGAGACCCGGAGGATCGAGCGGGAGCACCGCAAGGTCCTCGAATCGGGCTCGGGCGGGAGGGAGGGCGCCCAATGATCGTGGTCATGAGGCGGGACGCCACGGAGAGGCAGATCGAGGGGGTGATCGAGAGGCTGGTTAACCGGGACTTCGACGTGCACCGGTCGACGGGCGTCGAGCGGACGATACTGGGAGTGGTGGGAACCGGGTTAGGGGGGATCGAGGACGCGATCCGCGGAATGGAGGGTGTCAAGGAGGTCATCCGCGTCAGTCGAGACTAACCTGGCGGGAGCGAGGAGGGAGGAGCGAGTGGCCGCTCAATCCTCCCTCTTCCCTCAGAAGAGCAGCTCGATTCCGCCGAGTAGACGCCTCCCGGGAGAGCGGAATCCGGCGATTTCGGTGTATTCGCGGTTGAGGACGTTTTCCCCCCGAAAGACGAGGGCCAGCTCTCCCCGTGAATCCGAGAGCCTCGCCAGCGGGAGGCCGGCGGCCAGATCCACCTTCAGGTAGCCGGGCAACCGCACGCGGAGGCTGGTGAAGTCGGGAAGAAAGAGCCGATCATCGCGCTTCCCCTTGTATTTGAGATCCATCCTCATTCGATAACGGTTCCGAACGAAACTGGCGTAGACATTGGCGACGTGTGTGGGTCGCCGAAGCAGCCGCTCCCCCGGTTCGAAATTACCGAAAGGGACCGTTCCGGCGTTCGTCACCTCCGTTCCGGTGTAGGTGTAGGTCAACCCCGCGCCCCAGTGAGTCTCCAGTCGAACGAAGCCCTCCAGTTCGATCCCCCGACTGTTGGCCGCTTCGATATTGATGAAGTTGGGACTTCCCGGGCCTCCGGCGAAGGTGAACTCGATCAGGTCCCGGAACCGATTGAAAAAGACCGTGGCGGAAGCCCGGCAACCTCCGTCGGGAGCGAAGTAGTCCACTCCCCCCTCGAAGGCGACATTCTTCTCGGGGGTGAGGTTCGGATTCCCCGCGATTCCGAAATCGGGAAAGCCGATGATCTCGGTGAAGGAGGGCGCGCGGAAACCGTTGCCCACGGCGCCTCGAAGCTTGACGGAATCGGCGAGCAGAACGGCCAGGTCGAGGTGGGTGGTCAAGAAGCTCGAAAAGAGGTCGTTGTCGTCGAAGCGAACGCCGGCGGTCAGGAAGACCCGGTCCCGCCAGGTGGCCTGATCCTGGAGATAGAGTCCCAGACTGCGACGGGTCATGTCGATCGTCGGGGACGCCTCGCGCTTGATCGACACCCCCACTGTGAAAAGATGGCCCGGCGTCAGAAGGAGGTTGTTCTGCCAGTCGATGTAATGGCGCGTGTCGTGGGCCTCGAAGACGTCGGAGAAGAAGTCGACGATGCCGTCCTCCAGGGTGTAAGTGAAGGCGTGGTGTCGGTGGAACCCATACTGGAGCTTGGTGTCGTACCGGGGCGAGGACCGGCGGCGGAAATCCAGCGAATAGACCTCCTCCCGGGTGCTGCGATAGTCGTTGGGGTCGACCACGGCGCCCGTGGAGTCGGTGGGGAAATGCTGCCGGCCCGCCGTGTACCGCAGTCCCGTCGTCAGGAATGAGTCGGCGTTCAGGTCGAAGGTCCCGGAGGCGGAAAGATCGGTGCGGCGGAACCGGCTGTTGAAGTCGAAGATGCCGTCGGTTGCGGTGTTGACCGCCCCCAGCGAGTAGCGCACCCGATCGGACCCGCCCTCCACGGCTCCCCGATAGTCGAAGGAGCCGTAACTCCCCGCCTCGGCCGACAGGAATCCGGTGGGATCCCCGCCCCGCGTTCCCTGACGGGTGATGATATGAATCGTCGAGGCGACCGCCTCGGTACCGTAAAGCACCGAGGCCGGGCCCCTCACGATCTCGATCCGTTCGATGTTGGCGGTGGAGATGTTGGCGAAGTCGAACTCTCCTCCCGGGCGGTTGATGGGAACGCCGTCCATCAGGATCAGGTTGAAGTCGCTTTCACCGCCTCGTACGAAAACCGAGGTCGCCCCCCCGAAGGAGCCCAACTGAGCCACACTGAAGCCGGGAACCGTCTCCAAAATCTGCAGAACGTTCCTCGCGCCGAGGACCTCAATGTCACGACGGGTCAAGACCGTCACGGAGCGTCCCAACTCTCGTATCTCGCTGGGAGTTCGCGTGGCGGTCACGGTCACCTCGTGGTGCGGGCTCACCGGAGGGGCGGGCGGCTGTTCCGTCTTCCCGGCCGCGGGATCCTCCGACTGCGGGATTGCCGGGAGCGGCGCACCCAAAGTTAGAATTAGAAGAAGACTCAGACATAGGTTGGAATGGGCCATCACGGTTCGTCCTCCTTGTGATCGATCGATGGGATGTCGCGTTCTTCCGGAATCGGGGGACGCCTAGGCGCGGGCTCGGCGACCGGGACCGGAGAAGGACGAGCGGAGTTGCGAACCGTGACAGGGGGGGAACGGAATCAAAAGACGGGACACAAGTTTCATCACTCCTCCTTGCTTCCCCATCGGAAGCTTGTGAGGTACGACTGAACCGGTCTCCTGGCTCGCAGGTACCTACTCTCCGCGCCTTCCCACCCGCTCACGGCGGGCAGTGGCCTGATGCGGATTTTGTGCCTGCTCACAGTTGCGAGGGCAGCATCGGCTTCTCACCGATTTCCCGTCATCCAGTCGCCTCGTTTGGACGTCTAGCTGAGGCGGAAGTGTATAGCCCCAGGGGACCCGTGTCAACAGGCAGGCCGGCAGGGGCCGTTGCGGGGGTGGTTGTGACCATTCAGTGAAGCGGGGGGCGTCTCGATCACAGGGGATCAGGCAAGCTCCGGCTGTCGGTCCGTCTCCGCTCGATGGCGCGGGGCGACGGGTAGCTCCGCCAAGATCCCGTCCCTCCGCCGACGCTCCGGCGTCAGAGCGAAGTCGACAACGATGGGATCGTGATCGGACAGGGGTGCCGAGGGGCTGTGAACCTCTCCGGCCACGCCGGGCGGGTAGTCCGCGATGGGACGCACCCTTCTGCCGGCGAACCAGTCCAGCTTCAGGGAACACCAGCCCTCGTTCCTGGCGAGGGCCCATTTGATGAACCAGAAGCACCAGTTGGGAATCCAGTCCGCCATCCGGCCATTGGCGGCCAAGTCGTTGACGTTGTAGTGGAGCGTGCAGGCGCCCGGCGCGTTCAGGTCCCGGTACCGATAGCCCCGTCGCTCGAGCTCCCGGAACAGGTGCCGTTCAAACCATCTGTCCGGATGGGGGTAGTGGCTCTTGATGACGTGGCGCACGCCCATCAGCACCCTCCGGCTGTAACCAAGGATCGAGAACAGGGCGTTGCGGGAGTTGTAGGTGGAGGTGTTCCAGTCGCCCCCGATGAGAGCGGGCAGATCCGGATGAAACCGGTCCAAATCGTCCAGGATCAGGCGCATCTGGTACATTCGGTGCTTCTGCGACGAGTGCGCGTCAAGGTGAACGCTGACCGCCCGAAAAGCCCCGTGGGGATGATCGATGAGCCCCACGACGGCCCGCTGGCAGCCCAGTCGCTTCTCCTTCCCCCGCATCTTGTCCTTCCCGTTGGGCAACGCGATGGAATGGGGCTCCCTGATGGGGTAACGGGAGAAGATGGCGTTCCCGTGCAGTCCGAAGCTGTTGGCGCCTTCGACGCTCACCTCGAGGCCGCTGCCCTTCTCGAGGTTGAGATAGGATGGGGCGAAGGCGTAGCTGAACTCGAGGGACGCGGCCAGCTCGGATGGAATCCTGCGATTCCCGCTGCGGGCCATCCCGTAGTCCAACTCCGTCAGAAGCAGCAGGTCGCTGTACCGAATCCGCGGGTGTGTCTTCAGGACGTCGGTTATACCCTCCAGTTCGATGCCCCGTTCGATATTCCACGCCGTGGCCCGCACGTGGGGCAGGGGAGGCTGGCCGGTGACGGGCCGGTTCTCACAGAGGACCGCCTCGAGAACCCGGTCGATTTCCGGCCGCAGACGGCGGAACAGCGGCAAACGAGCCAAATCGCGGGAGGAATTGGCCTGGGCGAGCTGCTGCAGAAATGGCTGAAGCCTGTGGTCAAGCGGGTTCATTCACTGTCTACGCCGTTGAATGTTGAATGACTGGGAATCCCGATTTTAGCGATTCCGGATGCCCGCGCGCAACCAAAGGAGATCACATCACAGCGATTCCGGAATAGCGGAGGAAGCGGGGTTGGGAACGAGGCATAGCGGGTCC
>CAYRCA010000167.1:0-8488 GCA_964422565.1 uncultured Acidobacteriota bacterium
AGCGCGGCACCACGCGATAAACCAGATTGGGACGATCGAAGCGCCCCACCAGGACGACGGGGTCCCGAAGTCCGAGCTGCCGGATGATGTCCTCTCGCACCTGTTTGGTGGCCGTGGCCGTGTAGGCGTGCACGCTGGCGGCGGGGAAACGCTCCCTTAAGAGGGCCAGCTTGCGATAATCGGGGCGGAAATCGTGTCCCCAGTGACTGATGCAGTGCGCCTCGTCCACGGCAAATGCTCGAACGCCGCGGCGATCGATCGAAGTCAGGAATCCGTCCGTGAGGATGCGCTCCGGAGAGACCAGGACCAAGCGGCACCCTCCGGATGCGATGAACTGGTGGGCCTGTCGACGTTCGGCCGCGGTCATCCCACTGTGCAGCGTGGCGGCCGGATAGCCGCAGGTTCTCAGGGCATCGAGCTGGTCCTTCATGAGCGAGATGAGGGGAGACACGACGACATCCATGCGGTCGGCCAGCAGGGGAGGCACTTGGTAACACAGAGACTTTCCGCCCCCGGTGGGAAGGACGACCAGGGAGTCCCGCTGTCGAAGGCCCGCTTGAATGGCCTCCTCCTGAAGCGGGCGAAGCCGGTCGAAGCCCCAGTAGCGGCGGACGGCGCCGACGATATCCGCGGTGGAATAAGTGCGCAATACGTCGTCGACCCCCATGGGACAGCGATCTTAGCAGCTCGGCCTGTCGGGCCGCCCGGGTTTGCCGCCGCAGGTACTCTTCGGCCCGGTCGGATCGGAGCGCCGCGTCGTGCTCGCCCGAACGGCGGGGATCCCCGCGGACTGGACCCCGTCCCTTGAAAGAGGCTCTCCGTGTCCAACCCAGAGTCGTCGATGGTTTCAGGGCGGAGAGATTTCACATCTGATGTATAGATGTATTATCATCACCAGATGAGGACCACGCTGAATATCGAGGACGACGTGCTCCAGGCGGCGAAGGAGTTGGCGGATCGGGAGGGTACGACGGCGGGAAGAGTGATTTCGCGCCTCGCCCGGAAAGGCTTGCGGCCGGAACGTGGCCAGGACGGCGCGACGGTACGCAACGGAGTTCCGGTCTTCCCGGCGCGCCGTGGCGAAGTGGTGACGGTGGAGCACGTGCAATCCCTCATGGACGAGGAGGGTATTTGATGCGGGCGCTGCTCGATGTGAACCTCCTCATCGCGCTGCTTGACGCCACCCATGTGTTCCACGACCGCGCTCATGACTGGTGGGCTGCGAACGCCAAGGCGGGATGGGCCAGTTCTCCCATTACGGAGAATGGCGTGATTCGGATAATGGGAAATCCGGCCTACTCGCCGAGCCGCAGCTTCACGCCCCACGAGGTAACGGAGGCCCTGCGCTCCTTCGTCTCGGATAGCGACCACGAGTTCTGGCCGGACAGCGTGACCCTACGGGACGCGACGGTGTTTGCCACCGACCGGATTCACGGGGCGCGGCAACTGACGGACATCTACCTGCTCGGCTTGGCGTCGCGACGCGGCGGCAGGATGGTCACTTTCGACCGAGGCGTCCCCCTGTCCGCCCTCGAGGGCGCGAAACCCTCGAATCTTTGCGTCATCTGAGCGGCGGGATCGTGTCCGCTCGGCCGACCCTGGCGCGAGCCTGATCTCCACCCGTTGTAGGGCCTCGCGTGCAATCCGGCTTGAAGGCGCCGCGAAGTCGGAATCGAAAGGCATGCTGCTTGTGACGCGCGAACCCACGGGACCGCCGGACGCGTCGTCTCGTTATCGGAAAAGGGGCATCTTGCGGGAGATCCGCCGCGATCACCGGGCATCGAGAAACCGGAGGACCCGATCCAGGCGCTCCAGCGTCCGCGCTCTGCCGAGCGTCACCAGAACCTCGAACATGCCTGGCGCCTGGGCGCGTCCGGTCGCGGCCACCCGGACCGCCCCAATCAATTGTCCGGCCTTTAGACCGGCCTCGTCGGCCACCCGCCGAAGCGTCTCCTCCGTCGTCTCCAGGTCGAAGCGATCGAGTCGCTCGTAGTCGCTCCGCAGGGTGAGGATGGCGTCGACGAGCGATCGACGCAGCACTTCGTCCCCGGGACGCAGGTAGCGATCCACCGCGGCGTCCTCGTATTCGAAGTCGTCGGTGAAGAGGGGCCTTCCGTAGACCGGAAAGTCCCGCAAATCCTCGACCCGCGTCTTGAGGAGGTCGATCGTCGAGAGAAGCCGGTTCCGCTCCTCGCCCCCCCATTCCTCCCGCCAGAGCGAACATCCCTCCAACTCCCGGCGAACATAGGGCTCCAGCCCGGCTCCCTCGGCGGAGGACAGGTAGCGTTTGTTCATCCAGGCGAGCTTCGCCGGATCGAATACGGCGTTCGCCCGATTGACGCGCGAGAGGTCGAACCGCTCGATCAACTCCTGTTCCGGGAGGATCTCGGAGTCGTCCCCGGGCGACCAGCCGAGCAGGGCGATGTAGTTCCGGACCGCCCCCGGGAGAAGTCCCATTCGGGCGAACTCGGTTACCGACGTGGCGCCGTGGCGTTTGCTCAGCCGATTCTTGTCCGGCCCCAGGATCAGCGGAAGGTGAACGTACGTGGGCGCCGGATGTCCCAGCGCGTGGTAAATCAGAACGTGCTTGGCCGTGTTGGAGAGGTGGTCGGCGCCGCGGACGACATGGGTGATCCCCATGTCCAGGTCGTCGGCCACCACTCCCAAGTGGTAGGTCGGTTTTCCGTCCGACCGAAGAACGACGAAGTCTTCGAGCTGCTCCGACTCGACGTGGATTTCGCCGAAAACCAGATCCGTGAACGAGACTCGGAGGCCTCGGGGGACGTTGAACCGTACCGCAAAGGGTTCGCCGCTCTCGGCCTTCCCGCGGGACTCGGCCTCCGTCATTCGCCGGGAGACAAGGTGCTCCTCCGGCGGGTCGTCGGCGCGGCTGAAATCGCGATACGCCGTTCCCTCCCCGAGAAGGCGCCGAGCCGTTTCCGAGTAGAGGTGGGATCGTTCCGACTGGAAATAGGGGCCCTCGTCCCAATCCAGACCGAGCCAGCGCAGGCCCTCCAGGATTCCATCGACCATCTCGGCGCTCGACCTCCGCTCGTCGGTATCCTCGATCCGGAGGATGAACGCGCCCTTTTCCCGGCGGGCGAACAGCCAGTTGAACAGGGCTGTGCGGGCTCCTCCGATGTGAAGGTGGCCGGTCGGGCTGGGGGCGAATCTCACTCGAACCGACATGGCGATGTGGCGACCAACATAACAGATGCCCCCCGGGTTGCAAACACTTGATCCGCCTCGGTTGGTGGACCGAAGTCGAACAAGACCTCGCGCTCGGTGAGTTCGCCGCCCGCGCGACCGCCTTCCGCTACGGCATGTCGATCAGAACGACCTCGCTCATTCGCTGAGCGAACAGGGGGATCGCGGACTCCCTCTGGACCCGCGCATAGGCCTGGCTGATCAACCGGTACTCCTCGATCCGAACGGTCCCGCCGAGCACCACGAGGAAGGTTTTTCGTGTGAGCGGAGTCTCGAAGATCACATTGCCGCCCGGGAGCAGCCTTCCCCAGTAGACCGCCGAGTCGAAAAGCAGGGGTAGGGTGTCCGCGTGGTCCTGACCGGAGGCGATGGGGAACAGGAAGGAGCCCCGTCGGGCGGGGAGCCGGGCCACCTCGACACGGGTTTCCACCGGGTCCGCGACGGACAGCATAACCTCCAGGTAGCGGACCGGTTGCCCGCCGGTGGTACGGTATCGCACCGAATCGCCCCCGCCGATGACGGAGCACGCCACGCTGTGACGGCCCAGGGTCACGGGGGGCGTATCGCCGGCCCGGACCTCCACCTCGCCGTCCCGGATCAGAGTCAGACATTCGACCGGTTCTCCAGGTGTTCGGGTGACGGTCGTCTCCGCCTGCTGAGTCGTCTCCAGCAGTCCGGCCAGCGCTCCGAAGGGCTCGAAGCCGCCGTCACCGGCCAGGGGGAGATAGGAATGGCTCAGAAACGCCTCGGTGTGAATTCGCCTGCGCTGGTGCCTGCGGCCTATTTGGTACATGATCGGGCTCGTTCGTAGCGTCAGCGCGCTCCCATGCGGAGGGCGCCGTCGAGCCGGATGGTCTCGCCGTTGAGCATCGGATTGCGGATGATCTCCAGGACCAGCCGGGCGTACTCACGCGGTCTCCCCAGTCTGGAGGGGAAAGGCGCCTGCTCCCCCAGGGATTGCCGAACCTTTTCGGGCAACGCCGCCAGCATGGGTGTGTCGAAGATCCCGGGGGCGATGCTGCAGACGCGGATCCCGTCCCGGGCCAACTCTCGAGCCGCGGGCAGAGTCAACGCCGCGACCCCGGCCTTGGAGGCGGCGTAGGCCGCCTGGCCGATCTGTCCCTCGAAGGCGGCGACCGAGGCGGTGCTGACGATGACTCCCCGCTCCCCTTCGGGCGAGGGGGGGTTGCGACGCATGGCCTCCGCGGCCAGGCGCAATACGTTGAAGGTGCCCACCAGGTTCACCTCGACGACTCTTTGGAATCGGCCCAAGTCGTGGAGGCCCTCCTTGCCGAGGATCCTCTCCCCGATAAGCACGCCGGCGCAGGCCACCACGATGTGCAGGGCGCCGAACCGGGTCAGGGTGTTTTCCACCGCCTTTCGGACCGACCCTTCGTCGGTGACGTCGGTCTCCTGGTGGAAGGCGCCGTCCCCGAGCGCTTCCGCCCCTTTCGCGGCGCCCTCCGCGTTCACGTCACAGAGGACCACCCGCGCCCCGGCCGCGTGAAGAACGCGCGCCGTCTCGGCGCCCAGCCCCGACGCCGCGCCGGTTACCAGCCCAACCGTTCCCGGAATCTCCATCGCACACCCCCGTCCTCAATCGGCGCAATCCCTTGAACCGTGGACCCTCTCCACCTTTTGATACTATATGATGTCGTGGCGGCGGTTTCATCCAGGAAGAGAGACTTGGCGGTCAGTCTGGAAGCATTCAAGGAAGTCATGGGCCTGTTTCCCACCGGGGTGACGGTGGTCGCGACCCGGGGTAAGGGCGACGAGCCCTACGGCGTCACCGTCAGCGCCTTTACGTCCGTTTCGCTGGACCCAAGACTGGTCCTGATCTGCCTGGACAACCGACTGAGCGGCATCGACCGTTTTCTGCCGACCCGGAGTTTTTCGGTCAACATACTTTCGGAGGATCAGGCGGAGATTTCGAACCATTTCGCGAAACCGGGGAGCGACCGCTCCGAGGAGACGGGCCTCTACACCAGGACCGAGTCGGGGTTGCCGATTCTGAAGGAGAGCATGGCGTGGATGGAGTGTCGGCTGTCGGCCAGCTATCCGGGGGGCGACCACACGATCCTCGTTGGTGAGGTGCTCGAGGCCAGTCTGGGTCGGCACAGTGTGGACAAGAGTCCGCTGCTTTACTATCGGCGTCGCTATACGAGCCTGAGCGGAGAGATGAGTCCCCCCCTGAAGGTACCCGACCACAAGACCGAGGGTTGATTCTCGTGGTGCTTGGGACCCGGTTCTGGTGCGGCACGCGCCGGCCGCCCGGCGCGTTCGGTCCCCCCGCCAACGGCCCCCGGAGCCCACGTCGGTTTGGCTCATCCGTCGCTTCCAAGGCGGCGGCCCGTCTGGCGGATAAAGACATCCTCCAGCGAGGCCCGACCCACGGTAACGGACTCGACCTCGTTGGGGAAGCGCTCCATCAACTCCGAAACGAGTCCGTGTCCGTTGGCGTGTTCGATCCGAATCACGCCGTCCAACACCAGAGGACGCACATCGAAAACCTGGGCGATGCGGCGCCCCAGTTCCTCGGCGCAGGAACTGCGAACGGTGACGACCTCCGGCCCCACCTGTTGTTTGAGCTCCGCCGGCGACCCCTCCGCCACCACCTCTCCCTCCGAGAGAATGACCAGGGAGTCGCAGCGGTCCGCCTCTTCCATCGAGTGGGTGGTCAGGAGGATCGTCATTCCCTCGTCCCGGTTGAGGTCCCGCAGATACTGCCGGAAGTCGTGGCTGGCCTTGGGATCCAGTCCGTTGGTCGGTTCGTCGAGCAACAGGACCCTGGGATGATGCAGTAGGGCCTTGGCCAGGTCGACGCGCCGCTGAAGACCGCCGGAAAGAATCCGGACCCGATCCCGCAGGCGATGGGATAAACCGAATTTTTCAGCAAGCAACTCGGCGCGCTCCGCGAGTCCGCGTCCCCGCATGCCGTAAAGACGGCCCTGATAGAGAAGGTTCTCCGCCACACTGAGCTCGAGATCCAGACTTCGACTCTGAAACACGACCCCTATGCGGCGCCTGACGAGGTAGGGCGTCCGGGCGCAATCCAGTCCGTCCACGCGGGCCGAGCCCGAATCGGGTCTGAGCAACGTGCTCAGAATCCGGAAGATGGTGGTCTTTCCACCCCCGTTCGGGCCGAGCAGGGCGGAAATTCGCCCCTCTTGGATGGAGAAGGTCACCCCCCTGAGTGCCGGACGCCCGGAATAGGCATAGCGCACGGAATCCAACTCAATGGCAGTCATCAGATCTTGTCGAGCGTCAAAAAAAGCAGAAGGAGCGGCAGGTAGATGACGGACGCCTTAAGCAACCGGCGGGCGGAGGGCTTGGTGGGCGTCCGAAAAACGTGGAGGCTGTACCAGCCGAACATTCCGCCGAGCAGCAGGCTGACCGCCAGGTAGGTTTGCCCCGAGAGTCCGGTCCAGTAGGGCGCCTGGCTGACCGACAGGAGGACGATGGTGGACAGAAGGATGTTCCGACCGGTCTTGCGGCCTCCCTCGTCGCCCAGCGGAAGCATGCGGAATCCCCCCCGTTCGTAATCCTCGCGGTAGATCCAGGCTATGGCGAGGAAATGGGGAAACTGCCAGCAGAAAAGGATCAGAAAAAGAATGCAGGCATCCAGGTTCAGGTCTCCCCGGACCGCCGCCCAACCCATGACGGGGGGCAGCGCGCCGGGGACGGCGCCCACCAGCGTGCACGCCGGCGTGCGGGTTTTCATGGGGGTGTATACCGCCAGGTAGACCGTGGAGGTCAACCACCCGAGAAAGGCGGTCAGAAGATTGCAGCTCACCAGCAGATAGAGGGTGCCTGCGAACACCAGAAACATGCCGAAGATCATCGCCTCGGCGGGAGTGACGCGGCCGGACGGCAAGGGTCGAGCCGAGGTTCGCCGCATCCTCGCGTCGGCCTCCCTCTCCATGAACTGGTTGAGAGCGGCCGTGCCCGCGGCCAACAGTCCCGTTCCCACCAGAAAATGGAGGAGAAGAATCGGATCGATCGGGGAGAGGGACGCCAGATAGACTCCAGCCGCGGCGGTGAACAGGACCATTCCGGTCACCCGCGGTTTCGTCAGTTCCAGATAGGCGGCGCGACCGGCTCGAGACCAGATCTGCTCTCCGGCGTACGGATGCCGGACCGCCTGAGAAGACGCTGTTGAGCTTCTCATCGTCGTGAAAGCGGTGATGCAACCCGGTGAATCTGTAGCGATGTATCCTACCACACCGGCTCGGCGTCCGGCTTCGGCGCTTCGTCGCGGGCCCGTCGCGGGAATTCGGCCGTCTCGACTTTCGCCCGTGGGCGTCTCGGGTTAGGATTACCGGAGTCACGATTCGATGAGGGAGGAGCGATGATGCGTGCCCGGTACGAACTGGTATTGGTTGTGGTTATTCTACTGGTGGCGCCGGCCGCCGCCGCGGACGAGGTCATCACGCCGCGGGAGATGATCGCCCTTTTCAACGGTAGGGACCTGTCCAACCTCTATACCTGGCTGGTGGATCATCACTATGAGGACCCCGACCGTGTCTTCAGCGTCGTGGATTTGGTCGATGGCGCTCCGGCCATCCGGGTCAGCGGCGAGCACTGGGGGGGATTCGCCACGCCGGAGCGCTACCGGGATTACCGGCTGGTGGTGGAGTTCCGGTGGGGACTGGTGACTTGGGGGACGCGGGCCCGGAGGACTCGCGACAGCGGGATTCTCATGCACTGCCAGGGGCCGGACGGGAACACGGGCTCGGACTTCAACGGGCCCTGGATGCGGAGTGTCGAGACGCAGATTATCGAAGGGGGTGTCGGGGACTTTATCCTGGTGGCCGGGTTTGACGAGGCGGGAAACCGGATTGTTCCCCAGGCGACCGCCCGTGTGCAACAGGATCGGGACGGGGAGTGGGCCTACGATCCCTGGTCCGAGCCCCGATCCTTTACCGGCGGGCGGATCAACTGGTACGCCCGCGACCCGGATTGGCGCGATGTCCTGGGGTTCCGGGGAAAGTCCGACGTGGAGAGTCCCCTGGGGGAATGGACCCGGATCGAGGTGATCTGCAGGGGGGACGAGGTTACCAACATCGTCAACGGGCGCACCGTCAACCGGCTTTCCGATTCCAGCCTGACCGAAGGCAGGATCATGTTCCAGTCGGAGGGCGCCGAGATCTTTTTCCGCCGCATCGAGCTCCATCCCCTGCCGTAGGTCCGCCCGGGTTTTCCCCGGCGGGCCGCCGGCGCGCGTCCGGTCCTCCGGGTGGAGGAGCCGCCCTGAGGGTGTGGTGGCCGGCGCATCTCCGGG
>CAYRCA010000168.1:0-8472 GCA_964422565.1 uncultured Acidobacteriota bacterium
GTCGGCATTTCATCGGCGGCGCGGCGGCCTTGGCCGGCGCCGCGTTGGTGGCCTCTTGCGCCCGGGAGGAACCGTGGGTTGCCCCGGGGCCCAAGATGGTGCCGGGTCCCCGGACCGCGCCGGACGGCGCCCCGCTTCGAGCGGCTGTCATCGGCTGCGGAGGGAGGGGTACCGGCGCCGCCATGAATTTTCTCGACGCCGGCCCCAACCTGGAGATCGTCGCTCTTCACGACGTCTTCCAGGACCGGGTCGACAATTGTCGGCGGCAGTTGCGGGAACGCAAGGGGGTTGAGATTCCCGACGACAAGTGCTTTGTCGGATTCGACGGGTACCATGACGCGATCAATGCGGGGGGCGTCGATTACGTCATCATCGCCACGCCACCCTTCTTCCGGCCTAACCAGCTAAGGGCGGCGATCGAGGCGCGGAAACATGTATTCATGGAGAAGCCGGTGGCGGTGGATCCCGTCGGCGCTCGACACATCATGGACTCGGCGGATCGAGCCGATGCCTTCGGACTGAAGGTCGCCACCGGGACGCAGCGTCGCCACCAGCGTTCCTACGTCGAGACCTATAACCGGATCATGGACGGGGCCATCGGGGAGGTCGTGGCGGCGCGCTGTTACTGGAATCAGAGCCAACTCTGGTACCGGGATCGGCAGCCCGAGTGGTCGGAGATGGAATGGATGATCCGCGACTGGGTCAACTGGAGCTGGCTTTCGGGCGATCACATTGTGGAACAGCACATCCACAACATCGACGTCATCAACTGGTTCACCCACTCCCATCCGGTGACCGCCGTGGGAATGGGGGGCAGGCACCGTCGCGTGACGGGAGACCAGTACGACTTTTTCGGCGTCGACTTCGCCATGGAGAACGGAGTGCGCGTGCTCAGCATGTGCCGACAGATCGACGGTTGTGTGAACAACGTCTCCGAATATATCGTCGGAACGCGGGGATCGAGCAACTGCGCCGACAAGATCTTCGCCCCCAACGGCGATCTGGTCTGGGAGTTTCAGCCGGAAACGGAGCGCGACACGGAGGCGCCTTACGATCAGGGCGCCGATTCCCCGTACGTCCAAACACATATCGATCTGGTTTCCGCGATTCGCCTCGATCAGCCTTTGAACGAGGCGAGGGACACCGCGGTCTCGACGCTGACAGCCATTATGGGCAGGATCTCAGCCTACACGGGCCAACAGATAACCTGGGACGAGATGATGGCCTCCGATTTGAAGCTGGGTCCCGAGGAGCTGGTGATGGGTCCTTCCGACATCCAGCCCATCGTTCCGGTTCCGGGCTTGGCCCAGGCGTAGGGAGGGGAGCGGTCCCCAAGAGACGAATGCGAATTCCTCTTGGAGGCTTCGCGTCGTTCACTGTTGGAGCCGGTGGTCGGGCCGCCGGCTTCCCCCCTTGAGGCATACCGCTGGATTGAGTTCTTGGGGTTGGGGTCCCCGGCGATGGGTCCTCGGGGTTTCGGTCTCTTCAAAATCAAAAGCCTCACCGGACGGTCCCGGCCGGACATGGCCCAGTGTCCTCCGGTCAGCCTCGCGGGTTGAATCGCGAGGCACGGGCCAGTTCGCGAAAGAGGCGCTCTTCCTCCGGATCCAGACGGCTGGGGAGGGCGATTCGGACCTTCACATACTGATCCCCGCGGCCCCCGCCGCGCTTCCCAAGCCCTTGGCCCCGCAGTCGCAGCCGACTGCCGGACTGGGTCCCCGGCGGAATGGTCATCTCCACCGAGCCCTCCAGCGTCGGGACGGTGACCTGGGCGCCCAACGCGGCTTCCCAGGGCGTCACGGGCACCTCAACCTGGACGTCGTCGGTACCCACCTGCTCAAAACTGGGATGCGGCTTGACCCGGATTCGGAGGTAAAGGTCGCCGGGCGGTCCGTTTGGGGTCCGCCGGTCACCCTTGCCGCTCAAGCGGACCACCGAGTTTTGCCGAGCTCCGGCGGGGATGTTCACCGTCATCCGGCGTCGGCTGACCACCTGCCCCGTTCCCCGACAGGAGGAGCAGGCGCTCATTCGGCGAGTTCCGCGACCGCCGCACTCGGGACAAGGTCCGGTGGTCTGAAGGGAGACGGTGGGACTGGCGCCCCGGTGGACATCCTCGATACTCAGCTCGATCTCCGCCTCGACATCCGTGCCTCGGGAGGCCGTCGGCCGCCCCCGTCCCGGCTCGAAGCCGAATCCGCCGAACACAGACTGGAAGAAGTCACTGAACCGACCGGATTCGCCGAAGATGTCCTCCATGTCGCCTCGATCCCCGAAGTCCACCCGCGTGGATCGCCATCCCGGGGGCGGCGAGAAGTCGGCGCCGGCCTCCCAGCCGGACCCCAATTGATCGTACTGTTTTCGTTTTGCGGGATCGGACAGCACCGCGTAGGCCTCCTGGATCTCTTTGAACTTCTCCTCGGCGGACTGGTTGCCCGGGTTGACATCCGGGTGGTACTTGCGGGCCAACTCGCGGTAGGCCTTGCGGATCTCCTTCTGGACGGCGGAGCGGGGCACTCCCAGGATTTCGTAATAGTCCTTGTACTTGACCGACATACCAAGAGTCTTTGCCCTGTCTCTAAGGCGCGGTTTATTCTATTGAATAAGCTACCGGTCGAACAAGCTCGGCGGGGGCTCGGCGGGGGCGGCCGCCCTGGAGCTGGGTCGGAGGATTGATAGGTTGAAGGCTCCGCTTACGGTGCGACTGCTTCTGATTTTCGCTCTGGTCGAACTCCTGGCCGGTGCCAACGGTCTGTTCTACGAGCACCGGAAGACCAACGACCCCCTGTCCCTGCATATCGCCCTGGTCGATCCCCGATTCGTGGCCATCGAGGCGGAAACCGCTCGGGGCCTCGCCATCGGCCGCCAGACGGTGGCCTCGATCGCGCGGCGCGAACAGGCGCTGCTCGCCGTCAATGGTGGATTTTTCCGCATTGGCGGAGCCTATGATGGAGACCCCGCGGGGATCCTGAAGATCGGCGACCACTGGCTCTCCGAGCCGCGCCACGCCCGAGGGGCCCTGGGTTGGCGGGATCGGGGTCGGGATGCCGTGATCGGACGGGTTGGGATGGAGTGGGCGACGACGATCGCGGGGCGGCGGTATTCGGTCGACGGAGTCAACCGACAGCGGGGCGCGGCTGAGGTGCTTCTCTACACCCCGGCGTTCAGTCCCTCCACGCTGACTCCGCCTGGGGGTGTCGAGTTGATCGTCGACGGGACGGGCTATGTCGCCGCGGTTTCCAGCCAGGGGAACGCCCCTATCCCGCTCTCCGGCTTCGTGGTTTCCTTCGGAAGTCGCCGCGAGGCGGAGGATTTGCGCGAGACTGTGGGAAGTCGAGCCCTGGTGTCCTACGATTTCGTGACTCCCGAGCGCGACGGTCCATCGAGCGAGGACTGGGAAAGGATGGATTACATTGTCGGCGGCACCCCAATTCTCATCCGGCGCGGTGAGTTGGTCGGCGATTACTCGCCCGAGGGGGTGCGCACCGACTTCGTGGAGGGTCGCCACCCCCGCACGGCGGTCGGAATTCGACGGGATGGGAAGTGGGTGCTCGTGGTCGCCGACGGCAGAAGACCCGACTTCAGTATCGGCATGACCCTGCCGGAGTTGGCCGAACTGATGCTCTCCCTGGGCTGTGTCGAGGCGCTGAATCTGGATGGGGGGGGCTCCTCGACGTTCTATCTTCATGGACAGGTCCTGAACCTTCCTTCCGACCTGACCGGCGAGAGGCCGGTCTCGGATGCCATCCTCGTGAAGCGGGTCGAGTGAACCCCGCGGCCCGCGGATAGACGCGGGCTTCGCTCGCAGATCCGCGCTCATCAACGTTACCCTGTGGCTCCGAACCGGGCCCCGGTCGCCTTCTATCCCGGCCGCGGAGCGGGTCCCCCCCCTCCCGAGCAGGCCGGGCAGGGACAGATGGATCTTAGGTAGTCGAAGGAGTAGATCCCATGTCGATGCCCGTCGTTCCACTCGAATTGGACGGCGTAATTGCCCACGAGCGCCGCGGTTTCAGCATGGATGGGGTTGTCGTCGACGAGTTTGAACGGATCGTCGGCTTCGACGACTCGCGGAGGCGAATGACGACACTCGGCGCAGGGACAACGGCGGCGCAGATAGCCGTATGTGTAAGTCCCCTCGTGTCCGTCCCGCCAAGTGACGGACACTCCCCCCTCGATTCGTTTGATCAGGCTCGGAAGCATACTCATGAAAATCCGTCCCCCGCCCCGTTGTCTCCACAGGCCGTCCCCTGGCGACTCGATCGCAGTCGGCCTCGCCAGGGTCGACAGCGGATCCCTTACCGTCCACCGGTCTGGCCGCCCGAAACCTGGGATGCCAAGCCGTCGCCGACAGGGCCGACTCGATCCGCCTCCTGCGAGCCTCGGAGACGACACCACCGGAACCCGCTTCCGGCGGCGGTCTGCTCGGACAAACAGCCCACGCCTCGGAGCGACGG
The DNA here is from genome assembly GCA_964422565.1 of uncultured Acidobacteriota bacterium. Taxonomy (GTDB): domain Bacteria; phylum Acidobacteriota; class UBA6911; order RPQK01; family JAPXNP01; genus CAYRCA01. Next base: position 4,452 of record CAYRCA010000168.1, read on the forward strand.
CGCCGATAAGTCTATCAAAGGTCCCGGGAAGCTCTGCGGCGATACAGGGGACGAGAAACGTCCGAGGTGATCGCTAAAATGTCACCGTTGGTTCAAATATGTTGAACGGATTGCACAAAATATTAAAAAGGCGGTTAGAATGTTCTTCCGAAAAGTCCCATCCGTATCCGGATTTCGGAACGGGCATCGAGGAAAACAGATTGCGGGAGGCCCTATAAGCGCGGGACGGGGGAGAAATCGGGAGTCGGGTCTCGAAAGCGAGACGGCGGAGGTCCGGCGTCTGGCGACGCTGCTGGAGATCAGCCGTGCCCTCTCGGACACGCTCCATCTCGGGGAATCCTTGCGGAAGCTCGTGTACATCCTGGACGAGCACCCCAGCATCTCCGGATCCTGGGTGATTTTGGAGGGGGGCTCGGAGTCCATGGTCGTTCAGGGGAAAACCGGCCGGGAGTCCTCCCATTCCCCTCTCCACAGAGGCGGGAGGGAGATCGTCGAGCGGGTGTTGGCGAGCGGCAGACCGGTCGTTGTTCCCCGGGCCAGCCGGGAGCCCCTGTTTCAAGGAGGTCGTCGACGGGAGGATGGGGAACTCTCGTTTCTCTGTGTCCCTCTCGTCCTCGACGGACGGACCGTCGGAGTTCTGGCGACCGAACTCCACTTCTCCGACAGTCGCAACTATGATCGGGCGCTGAACTTCGTCCAGGTCGCCGCCTCAATGATCGGTCAGGCCGTCAAGGTCAGCCGCCTGGTTGAGGACGAGAGGAGGGGCCTGCTGGAGGAGAACATCCACCTCAGGGAGGAACTCAAGACCCGGTACGACTTCTCCAACATCATCGGCAACAGCAGTCCCATGCGTCAGGTCTACCAGCGCATCACGCAGGTGGCCCGGGCCAACACGACGGTGTTGATCCGGGGAGAGTCGGGAACCGGCAAGGAACTTATCGCCCACGCGATCCACTACAACTCCCTCCGGAATCAGAAGCCGTTCATACGGGTGAGCTGCGCCGCACTTCCGGAGAGTTTGATCGAGGCGGAGCTGTTCGGCTATGAGAAGGGGGCGTTCACGGGCGCCCAGACTCGGAAGAAGGGGAGATTTGAACTCGCCGAGGGAGGCACCCTGTTCCTCGACGAGATTGGAGACTTGCAGCCGTCGTTGCAGGTCAAGCTGCTGCGGGTCCTCCAGGAACGGGAGTTCGAGAGGGTGGGCGGAATCGAGACGATTCGTGTCGACGTTCGTCTGATTGCAGCCACCAACAAGGCGCTGGAGGAGGCCATCGCCCAGGGTGTGTTCCGCGAGGATCTTTATTATAGGCTGAATGTCTTCACCGTGTTCGTGCCGCCCCTTCGAGAGCGCAAGTCCGACATTCTGCTGCTGGCCGATCATTTCCTGGAGAAGTGCGCCCGGGAGCACGGCAAGAACATTCGTCGCATCTCCACCCCGGCCATCGATATGCTGGTCAGCTATCATTGGCCCGGCAATGTCCGGGAACTGGAGAACGCCATCGAACGTTCGGTGCTGGTCTGCGACGGCAACGTGATTCATGGGCATCACCTTCCGCCCACGCTGCAGACGGCGGAGGCTTCCGACACCGTGGTTAGGGTCGATCTGGACGAGGCGGTGGCCGCCTATGAGAAGGACCTGATTCAGGACGCCCTGAAGAGTGCCCGTGGGAATCGAGCCAAGGCGGCGCGACTCCTGGGTTCGACCGAGCGCATTGTCGGGTACAAGGTGAGGAAGTACGCGATCGATTGCCGTCGCTTCCGCTGAAATGACTGGAAGGGCCAGACTCCGGGTCCACTCTCCGGGGCGGTATTCGGTGGTTTCGCGGGCAACGGCGAGGGGGAGTTCCGGCCCGGGCCCGGGAAGCTCGGCAGAGCGATGCCGGGCCCGGTTGGCCGTCGGACGTTTGGGGGGACGGACCTCCGAGGAGAGGTGACGAAGAAGCCGGGAGAAGGCGCCTCCACTCCGGTGAGGGCGTTGCACGGCCCGGCTTCTCAGCGCACTCAGAACGCCAGGCTGAGAGTAAAGCCGCCCCAGATGGTATCCGCGAATGTGGCCGGACTGCCGGCGGTCCCCCGATAGACACCCCGCGGATCCTGAAGCTGGTGGTCCCGGAATTCGCCCAGCAACGCTGAATAGGAGATGAAGGCTCCGGCCGACCAGTGCTCGCCCAGCGAGATCGGCGCGCCCAGCGTGAGGCTGAAATCGTGAGGGCCCGAACCGGACGTTCCGTAGTAAAACCGGCAGAAACCGTCGTTGACCAACCCCAGCGAGGCCGATACGTCGAGCCCGGGAAAACGGCGGTGTCCAAGGAGGAACTGGTGCTCGGCCCCGACGGCGAGGTACAGGCCCGTTGACCCGCCCTCGGCGCGAGATTCGTCGACGTCGACATACAGTGTGGCGGAGGGAGAGAGAGGGGCCGCGCCGAAGGCTACTCCGCCGTAGATCTCCGTTGTTGTCGGCAGGGAGGCCGAGCGGTCGGGAAAAGTGTAGAAGATGGTTCCCACGTCGAAGCTGACCGCACTGAGGTCGAAGGCGTAGGAGAGGGTGTAGTCGACCTCCGAGAACCGACCCCTCAGCCCGCTGTGATCCCCGGACGGCGCCGCGGGGTTCTCCCGGATGAAGAGGGCGTCCCCCTCGTTGACGGCCGCCAGATCCATGTTGCCCCACACGTTCAGGCTGAAGTTGCCGATGCCGAGGGTCGCCTCCGGCTGAAGGCTCCAGTCGTTGGTCAGTCGCTGGCCCCTCCAGATGTACTTACTCACGCTGGCCACGTCGGCCTCGACGGTATAAGGGCGTCCGGGATTGTCGGTCCCTGCGACCGGGATGCAGAACAGCATCGTCATCAGGGCCGGGCTTACGATGTAAAACAATCTTTTCCGTTCCATTGCTGGCTCCTCGTTAACGGTTGTGTTTCGGGGTTTTTTGAAGGCCGCTTGCCGGAGAGCCCCCTCCCGGCCGCCTCGGGGGACCACTCCCCGAAGGCCCTGCCGGTTTTGGAACCGCGGAACCCGACGCGGCTGGAGTCGGGCTCCGCGGTTCCTCTATCGGTGCGGAATATATTGGGCATCCGTGAGTGCCTCCCTGCGCCTTCCTGGATGAACCTCTCCTAAGCGATCTCCAAAGCCTCGGGTCGGGGCTCCGCCTGGGTGAAGCCGGGGTAGGCTTCGATGCCGTGTTCCCCGAGATCCAGGCCCTCCTCCTCCTCCTCGCTGCTGACCCGCAGTCCGATCGTGTACCGCAGACCCAGCCAGATGGCCGTGCTGGAGGGAACCAGGAGAGCGCCGAAAGCCGTGATTCCAAGGAGCTGAATCAGCAGCTGCCGGACCCCACCGCCGAAGAACAGGCCGGTCTCGGCGGCGAACAATCCCACCGCTGCCGTGCCCCAGATTCCGTTGACCAGGTGAACGCTGATCGCTCCCACCGGGTCGTCGATCCGAATCCGATCGAAAAAGAGCACCGCGAAGACGACCAGACTGCCGGCCACCGTGCCGATCAGCACCGCGCTGGCGATCGAAACCGCGTCGCAGGGAGCGGTGATGGCCACCAGCCCGGCCAGAGTGCCGTTTAGAATCATGCTCAGATCGGGCTTGCCGATGACGAGCCAGGCGGTAACCGTCGCCATGAGGCATCCGGCCGCCGCCGCCATGAAAGTGTTCGCCACGATCGTGGCGATGGCCTCGGGATCGGCCGCCATGGTGCTCCCCGCGTTGAACCCGAACCAGCCCAGCCAGAGGATGAAGGTCCCCAGGGTCGCCAGGCTCAGGTTGTGACCCGGAAGCGCCCGTGTCTTGCCGTCCGCGCCGAATTTTCCCGCGCGGGCGCCGAGAATGATGGCCCCCGTCAGGGCCGCCCAGCCGCCCACGCTGTGGACCACGGTCGAGCCCGCGAAGTCGGCGAAACCAAGTTCGGCCAGCCAACCGCCGCCCCAGGTCCAGTGACCGCCGAGGGGGTAGACCAAGGCCACCAGAAAGAATGAGAAGGCGATTAAGCTGACGAGCTTGATTCTCTCCGCGACCGCTC
>CAYRCA010000169.1:0-4524 GCA_964422565.1 uncultured Acidobacteriota bacterium
TGACCGGGTCCGGGTCCGGGTCATCAGAAAGCGCTCTCGGTATGCCGAGGCGACCATCGAGGAGGTGCTGGAACCATCCTCTCGGCGCGTGGAGCCTCGCTGCCGGTACTTCGGAACCTGCGGCGGCTGCCGCCTGCAGAATCTGGTTTACGAGGAGCAACTCGTCATCAAGCGGGAGCAGGTCCGCGATCTATTCGAGAGAATCGGGGGACTGCGTCCCGTGCGCGTAAGGCCCACCCTTCCCTCTCCGGATATCTACTTCTACCGCAATAAGATGGAGTTTTCCTTCGGCAACAGTCGCTGGCTCACCCGGGAGGAGATCGCAAGCGGCGCCCCACTCAGGAAGGACTTTGCCCTCGGTCTCCATATCCCCAAGCGCTTCGACAAGATTTTGGACCTGGAAGAGTGCTTCCTGCAGGGCGAGAGCAGCGTCCGGATCGTCAACCGGGTCCGACGGTTGGCGCTTGAGCTTGACTGGGAGCCCTACGACACTCGGGGGCATCGGGGTTACCTCAGGAACCTGGTGATTCGAACCGGCAGGTACACGGGGGAGACAATGGTGGTGGCGGTCACCACGTCGTCCGAACCGGAACGCATGCGCGTGTTGGCGGACACTCTGACGGGGGAGATCCCGGGGATCACAACGGTGGTTAACGCCGTCAATCGGGGGCGCTCACCGGTGGCCGCCGGAGAGGAGGAGTTTACATACCACGGCGACGGAGTGATCCACGAGCGGATTGGGAGCCTGGTCTTCCGAGTCGGCCCGACCGCTTTCTTCCAGCCCAACTCTTCGCAGACTCCGCAGCTCCTGGAGACCATTCGGGACTTCTCCCGGCCGGCCGCCCACCAGTTGGTCTACGATCTCTACTGCGGGCTGGGGAGTATCGGCCTGTTTCTGGCGCCGCTGGTCCGCTCCGTGATCGGCGTCGAGACCCACGCCGAATCGGTTCGACTGGGGTCGATCAACGCCGAGCTGAACCAGATCGGCAACTGCAGTTTCCAGACCGGGGACGCCATCGAGGCGCTCAAACCCGATTTCGTCCGCCGCAACGGCAGGCCGGACCTCCTTATCCTCGATCCTCCCCGCGCGGGACTTCATCCGGACCTGATCCCGGGAATCCTTCGGGTCAAGCCGACCCGAATCGTCTACACGAGCTGCAACCCGGCCACACAGGCTCGGGACCTGAAGCTCCTGAGCGGCGAATACCAGGTCGAGGCCGTCCAGCCTGTGGACATGTTTCCCCAGACGTACCATATCGAGTGCGTAGTGGCGCTGGCGCTCCGGTCGAGCCGCCTCCCCTCCGCGTAAGAGCGATCCGAACGTTCTGCGACGTTCTGCGTTCAACGTGGCGTCAGAAGCTCCGGGAGGACAGCGCTTGGACCGGGCTCAAACCCGAAACCCGCGCGACTCCGAGGCGAGATGGGGAACGTGGAACGCGGGGCCGGTTGAGCCGCTATCGAGCTCAGCGCTCCAGCCATTCCTTCAGAGCCGACTCCAGGGCGCTCTTGCTGTAAGGCGGCCCGTAGTCGGCCGATCCATGCAGCCACAGAGTCGGTTCCGGCGGGTTGTCTCGCCACATCAGGTGGGGTTTGTAGAACACCAGCATATCCCAGGCGAAACGCGTGGGGATTGTCATCTGCTCGGAGTAGACCCGCGTCCCGAATCGCCAGAGGTCCCAGAAGTGGTGTACCCTCCGGTCGCTCATGTAAAGGGAGGCGCGCTGAGCGGTCGCGCGACTGTCCCGCTGCAAATAGGGCGCCCACAGCACGAAGACCTGAATCCGGGCCTCGGGATAGCGGCTCAGTATTTCCTGAACTTCAGACCCCGTCTGAAGACAATGCCCTCAGGTCGGCGAGAACACCACCACCAACCGCGGCCTGTCCGACGCGGCGTTGAAAGCGTCTCGGAAAGCTCCGGCGTCGAAGGCAATGGGGGTGACGTCCAAGTCCGCGATGTATTGCACCGGAAGAAGAGTCAGCAGCGACATCAGAAGAGGGACCATCCAAGACAGCATACTGAAACACCTTTTCCCAGTTCAAGGCGGAGGCACGGGAACCGAGGCAGGGCCGAGGTTGGAGGAGAGCCGGTATTGAACAAATCGGCTCGGTTCATCGTACTCTCCTCTGAGTTTAGAACGGAGGGCGAAAGATGATCGAAGTGGGTCTGTTTCTGTCAGTCGTCACCCTGGTCGTCCTGGGGCTCCTGCTGGTGCTCCTGGTCAAAGCCGGAATCTTTCTCATCCTTCTACCCGTGAAGATCGGCCTCGGCCTGCTCAAATTCCTCGTCATCCTGCTGCTGGGCCTTCCGTTGCTCGTCCTCGGCATAACCCTCCTTGCGGCCGCCGTACCTCTGGTGTTGCTGCTGTTGCCCCTGGCCCTCCTGGCGGGGTTTGTCCTGCTGCCCTTCGTGTTGGCCCTCAAACTCATCTTCTGATCGAATCCAAAACCCCTCCATAGCGGGAAGGGGAACATCGGACAAGACGGAAGGGCCCGAGCGGAATGTTTATGATGTTCCAATGATTCAAGATATTTCCAGTAGGAAAACCGGGGAAACGGCCTCGTTAACGGCCTCGGCGACCTACATCCGTCCCGAACGCAATCATAATTTTTGAGATATCCTTTCGCCCTCCGTAAATCGGGTAACCTTCCAACAACCCCTGTAAAGTGAATCACTTGAAAGGATACTGAGTTCACCCTGCGGATTGTGGAACGCCCCTTGCTTGTTCTATCGACAAGAGTCTGCGCCGGTTGTCCGCCGGCAAGCTTTTTCTGAGACCTGTCAATTCTGTCTTGGGGATAACCGGCGTCGCAGCCAAGGCTGGTTGCGCGCTCTTTCCGAGGGAAGGTAGGAAGGCGTGAGGAAACTGGGGATTCGCCACCACTTGTTGGTTTGTCTGATCGTTGTCTCTTCGGCATCCGGCTTCGACTGGTTGCGGGGCCAGGGGTGAGTGGCCGCCCGGCAGGGGGCGCCCGTGATTGGCGCCATATGCGGTGTGGGAGTGTCGGGCGGAGACTCGGGCCTTGGAGGGAGCACCTTCGGAATGCCCCGTTCGCCCGTGGAACGGTGGCAGGTTTCCGTGGGCTACCGCTGGCAGAGGTCGTTCCGCCATTTTCGAGGTTCGCATGAGGAGCCTCATCGGATCGCACAGGGCACCGAGGTGGAGAACAAGCTCCACATGTTCGACTTCGGCGTGAGCTACCAGGTCTCGCCTCGCTGGAGTTTCAACGCGGGCATTCCGGTCATGAACGTCGACCGGATCTCCCATGGCCCGGGTACGCTGACCGAGGCGAGCGGGATAGGAGACATGTCGGTCGGAGTGAAGTACTGGATCTTCCGGCCTCCGACGGAGTCCCGCCAGAACATTCAGGTGGGCTTCTCGATGAAGCTGCCGACGGGCAATTCGAACATCCTCAACCAAGTGGGGGACAGCACCATCGTCGTGGACCAGTCCATCCAGATGGGGGACTCGGGAACCGGATTTTCATTGGACTATACCGCCTTCAAGACCTTGAGTCGATTCACCCTGTTTTCGACCGGCGCGTACCTGTTCAACCCCAAGAACTCGTATACGCCCACGGGCTGGAATCAGGTGTCGCGGCCTCCCGGCTACCCGGGATACTCGCAGCCGGGCGTCGAATTCTCCGTGCCCGACCAGTATCTCTTCCAGGCCGGGGTGGGCTACGCGGTCCCGAAGGGGCTTGCGCTCACGGCGACGGGGCGGATCGAAGGTGTTCCGGCGCGCGACTTCATCGGCAAGTCGGACGGTTTCCGTCGCCCCGGCTATGCGATTTCCGTGGGTCCCGGGGCGATGTTCGCGCGGAACCAAAACATCTGGTCCGTCAGCGTCCCCATTGCGGTCTATCGGAACCGGACCCGCAGCGTTCTGGACGTGCAGCGGGGAGGCCACGGGGACGCGGCGTTCGCCGACTACATGATTCTGGTCGGATACGCGAGAACCTTCTAAGGTTACCGTGTTCTTTGAACCCGGCGTCCGGGGTCCGACATCCGAATTCTCGAAGCCGGACGCCGGGCCCCGCCCTCCCACCTCCCGGTCCCGCCCGCTGAGATCGCCGAAAGCAACCCCGGATCGCACACGGCGCTCCACCCGGACGCCGGGCCCCGACTGAACGCCGAAACCTCGGAACCCGGAGCCGAACCTGGAACCGGGTCCGGCGGTCACTCCTCCACGAATATGGAGATGTTGGTGGCGGCGATCGAAGGGGAATCGCCGGTCTTCGACTTGAGCCAGACCACCACCGTGTAAACGCCGGTCTGCCCCAGGAAGAACGGAATGGGACAGTGGAATCGGCCGGCCGGCCGCGACTCGATTGCTCCCCGGGTTCCGTCCTCGTATCGGGGATACACCATCCGGCCTCCGATCACCATCGATCGGGGAAGCCTCGGCCTCAGCGAAATCTCCGCCCGAGGGAACCCATAGGAAGCGGGCAGCGTCAGGTCCTCCCGGGACGGGGGTCGCGGCGACGGGGGGGAGGAGCGCAAGAGCGAACGGATGAAAGGGGGGA
>CAYRCA010000169.1:4534-8382 GCA_964422565.1 uncultured Acidobacteriota bacterium
CGACTCGATCTCCCGGGTGTCGTCCAAAACCGTCCCCCTCAACTCCAAGGAGTCGGATGGCCGGGCGCTGGACGGCGGCGTTTCGACTTCCACGTAGCGTTTGGCGAACACCTCGATCAGCCGCATCCCGGTTTCGTCGAAGGCAAGACCGATACCGACGTGGGTGTGGGTCGGGTCCAGAATACTCCTCCGATGCAGATCGAAGGGGGGCTTCTCGTTGACCAGGGCTTCGTGCCTCGTCAGCAGTTCCTGCTGGACCTTCTCCGGGGACAGATCGAATCGGCTGGACCGGATGGATGAGACGTTTTCTTCGGTATGATCCAGGACTCCTCCCCGGGAGTACCTCATGTAGGGCTTCCAACCCTCTCGGTTCCAGTGGCTGATGTAGTCCTCCTCGAGCATCTCCCGACAGTGGAGGTCCGCCAACAGGGAAAGTTCCGGGGAAAAGAGGACCGCCTTTGCCCCGTGCTCGAGGCGATCCCTGTTGATTCGATCGTGGAGCGTTCCCTTCAATTTCCAGAGAAACTCCTCCGATTCCGCAGTGGCGGGCTGGGATCCTGCCGAAGACCCGCCGAAGGCGAGGATCCACGGGAGGAGTGGGAAACACAACCGAAACGCTGCCGACGCCATGGGAACTTGCCTTTCGCAGCCGGAGCCCGTTGGCATCACATGATATCCGCGCGACCCCGGTTGTCTCAACTGGAGGACCGACGCCCCGGGCGAGATTCCGTCGGATGATGTTTCGATGCTGATAAAGACCTTATCTCATGGCATCATTATGCTGTGGCGAGGACCACTTTGAGCATCGACGATGATCTCCTCACCCGCTTGAGGGAGGAAGCGGAAAGGAGGAAACGTCCCCTGCGCGCCGTCGCCAACGAGGCCCTTCGCGCTGGGTTGACACGCCTTGCCGAGGCGGCCGATTACCGCCCTTTCGAGGTCAGACCCTATCGCCTCGGCCTCAAACCCGGGTTTCGCGGTATGAGCCTCAACCAGCTCTACGACCAGATTGAAGCGGAATCCGTCGACCCGTGCATACTCAGCTTATTACACGCCGCCAATTACGGCAGGGGCCAAGGTTCGACGCGGGCCCGCTCGGCCCAGTCATCCCAAGCCTCAACGAGGGTCCTTACCCGTTCCGGGTAGCGTTCGGCGAGGTCTTCCGTCTCGGTTCGGTCGGTCCTCAGGTTGTAGAGTTCCCAAGGGCGGCCGCGCTCCGCGACCAGCTTCCAGTCGCCGACGCGAACCGCGCGATGGCCCATATGTTCCCAGAAAAGGCCCTGGGGCCGAACCAGAGTCTCGTCGGCGAAGGCCGGGACCAGACTGATCCCCTCCAGCGGGGTGATCGCGCGGCCCTGGAACTCCCTGGGGTACTCGACCCCGGCGATGTCGAGGCTGGTCGCCATCAGGTCGATCACGTGCCCCACTTGGTGGCGAATCGCGCCCCGGTCGACGATTCCCTTCGGCCAGTGGGCCACCAGGGGCGAGGCGATTCCCCCTTCGTGGACCCATTGTTTGTAGAGGCGGAAGGGGGTGTTGGAGGCGTTGGCCCATCCGACGCCGTAGGCGGCGTAGGTGTCGGGCGCGCCGGGTAGAATCTCCGGCCGAGTCCCACCGCGTGGGAAACGCCCATGACGGGTGTCCGTTCCCTGGATGATCTCGGCGCACCCGCCGTTGTCGGCGAGAAAGAGGATCAGCGTGTTCTCCAGCCGCCCGGTCCGTTCCAGGGCCTCGATGATCCGGCCGATCCCCCGGTCCATCCGGTCCACTTGGGCGGCGTAAACAGCCATCCGGTGCGCCTCCCACTCCCGGTGGGACGCCTCGCCCCAGGCGCTCACGCCCCTGTCCCGCTCGGTAAGGCGCCACGCGGAATCGACCAATCCCATCTCGACGAGTCTCACGTGCCGACGGGCGCGAATCTCGTCCCAGCCCACGTCGTAGAACCCGGCGTAGCGCTCGACGTCCTCGGGGAGAGCGTGTAGCGGCCAGTGCGGCGCGACGTGGGCTACGTACAGAAAGATCGGCCCCGGCCCGGCTTCGGCGACGCGGCGTGCGGCATAGTCGTTGATGGCGTCGGTGTAATAAAAGCCTTCCCCGGGCTCGATAAAGTCCTCCTGCTCCATGAGGCTCACCGGGGTGAAATAGCTCCCGGCCCCGGCGAGGGTCCCGAAGAAGCGAGCGAACCCGCGCCGCGTCGGCCAGGAACCCCGGTGGAGCTCGGGCTCCTCGGTGTAGTCGAAGGGCGTCACGTGCCACTTGCCCGACATGATGGTCTGGTAGCCGGCCGCGCCAAGGACCTCCGCGATGGTCACGCACTGTTCGTTGAGGCGGCCGAGGTATCCTGGGCGGCCGCGGTCCTGGACCATATGCCCCACGCCGGCCTGGTGCGGATACAGTCCGGTGAGCAGCGCGGCGCGGGTCGGACAGCAGCGGGCCGCGTTGTAGAACTGGCTGAACCGCAGGCCGTCTTGGGCCAACCGGTCCAAATTCGGCGTCTGAATCTCCCCCCCGTAGCGGCCGATGTCCGAAAATCCCATGTCGTCGGCCATGATGATGACGATGCTGGGCCGATCGGAGGCCGCCGCAAGACCGAACGGAGCGAACAGAATCAGCGCAACCGGCCCCAGAAGACGACCGACCCGTCGAAATCCCCACCCTTTCATCGTCTCACCTCCCGCCATCCCCTCGTTCTCGGCGTTCCGACCTGCCGGTCTCCGGGGCCGGACGAGGCGACGGCTTCCCCGACGGCCTCCCGGCATGGACCGACAAGTTTTCCGGTCACAAGCCGATCCTAAGCCCAAACCCCGGAGGCCGCAACCCCGCGGGAGACATCGACTCGCCGCGGGCTCGCGCTCGCCCCCGCCCGGAGGCGACGAGAGCTCGAAAGGGTATCCGGGACCCGCGGATTCGTATAGACTGGCACTCCCGACGGGAAAGCCAACTTCGCTGGAGGTATCTCTATGGGTCGCCGAATTCCTTGCGCTCGCCCTCTTCTCCCCGCCCTGCTCCTGTTCGTCGCGGGCGGCGTCGGCGCTCGAGCCGTCGACCACAACCTGCTGGAGGAACTCTCTCCGTCGCAAGCCGCGCGGATCGAGACCAGCGACGCCGCCGTGTTTTTCGATCCCCGGGCGAAGTCCCTGACGTTGACCTTCCGGTACACCCAGGGAGAGCCCGAGGTCCGGATCCCCGTCCGGGACCTGGGATTGCCCACCGACTGGTCCGGCTATCGGGCGATCACCTACGATTTCATCGCCACCAGCCTGGAGGCGCTCGCCGTCGGCTTCTCCGACGGAAACCGCGAGCGCAAGGTCATCACCGAGCCCTTGCCCGGCGTCCGCATCCGCGGCGTGATCCCCTTCGAAGTGTTCGTCCAGACCGAGGCGATGAACCCGCTCCTTCCGTTGGGCTACAAGATCTGGCCGGAGCGCCTCTTCAGCTTCGAGCACGTCGAGGAGATCTTCTTCCGGATGCGTTTCCCCAACGAACCCTCGCAGGTGACCCTCTACAATCTAACCTTGGCGGAGAACGTGCCGGACGACGACATCCTGGACCGCAGGCCGCTGATCGACCGATACGGCCAATGGATTCCGGAGAACTGGCCGGACAAGGCGCACTCGGACGAGCAGTTGCGCGCCCTGTGGGACCGGGATCGGGCGGTTCCGACCGAGTATCCTTTCTGCGAACTCGGCGGCATGCGCGACCGGGCGCTGCCCGCCACCGGATTCTTCCGGGTCGAGCGGCTCGACGACCGCTGGATCCTGGTGGACCCCCACGGACATCCCTTCTTTTCCGCCGGGATGGATCTGGTGGGCTGGAGCCAGGGGAGCTTCGCCACCGACATCTCCGGC
>CAYRCA010000170.1:0-8286 GCA_964422565.1 uncultured Acidobacteriota bacterium
AGCCGCGCTTCGGCCACGATTTCAGCCGAGTGCGGGTGCACACGGACGCACGGGCAGCGGCAGCGGCGCAGGCCTTGCGGGCCCGGGCGTTTACGGTGGGACGCGAGCTGGTCTTTTCCGTAGGGCAGTACGCCCCGGAAACGAGCGCCGGCCGCGAACTGCTGGCCCACGAACTGGCCCACGTTGTGCAGCAAGGGGCGACGGCCGTTCGCAGGAGCCACGTTCACGATGACAGTAGCCCTTTGACCGCCGAAACCATCAATACGAAAAGCCCGGCGAACATTCAGCGGTCTTACGGAACAGTCCAGAACGAGCAGGGCGGCCGCCGGACGCAGCCAGTCCCGAACGTGACAATCACAGAGGAAACCAAGCGCCGGCCGGACGAGGAAGATCGAATAGCCCCGCCACCAGTGGAAGCCGAACATGGCGGGCGACCACCGGACATCCAACGCGCCGACGAGACGTCCGCGCCAGCCAGACCCAGCCTGAGCCTCACTCCCGGTGCCGCCCTGACCCGCGGAGACAGCCTGACGGCGACTCTAAGTTTCACGCCGGCAGCCGCGGAGGGCATTAACGTCACCAGTTGGGAGTACACCACCCCCAGCCACGGGAACGTCAGCCGACCGGTCACCGACGCCGACTTTCAGACACAGTGGGCGGGGACGATGGCCCTGAGCGGCACGATTCGGCTGCGGTGGCACTACCTGCCCCCGGACACCCTGGTCGAGACTCTGGAGCAGCCCGTGACCGTCAACGACCGCACCGGCGCGCCTTGGGCCTCGGCTGTTGTGGACGGCGCCGAGACGGCCCGCGCCGGCATGCCCTCGCCCCCGCGCCAGTTTGAACAGCTGGGCGTCCACAACGCCAACGTCACCGACGCGACGACTATCGATTCGACTGTCAATGGCGGCCCCAACCAGGGTTTCACCTTCGTCTCTAACCTGACGGCTGGCAGCTACACTTCATCGCCGCAGATTCACCCGGATGTGACCAACGCCAACAGCGCCTTCCGCCGTTTCCACCGCGATGGCAGCGTGCTATTCAAAGTGCCGACAGCCGGCGGGGGCAAGACGCGCATTCCGGTCGCCGAATACAGCAATTTGGTCGAGAATCCGCTGTCCTGGGACGTGCCCGACTGGGAGGCCTTCTACAAACGGCACGCAATTTATACCGTGGAGGCGACGTCCGGCGGCACGACCCGCAGGGTGGCCGACGCCGATTGGGGGCTGGCAAGCAATGCTAGCGACGCGGCCGTACAGATCACCAACGACGCGGGGGTGCGCGCCCAACTGGGCATCGGGCCGGGTGATAGCTATAACGTCGTTGTCACGGTCAACTTCGACTGGGAGGGCTACGCCCTGATGGCCTCGGCCGAAATTCCGAACGGGGTGCGCAGTCACGAGTTCGGCCACGACACGCATAGCCATCGGGCCAATTTCCACAAAATGCTGCGGGCCCTTGACCCGCAGAAGGTCATCGAGCGAACCGTGTCCACGCCCAGCAACACGGCTGATTTTGTGGCCAAACTGGAGGACCTGCGGACGGAGATCCTGGCGCCCTATCACGAAATCGTGGACGAAGCCGAGTCCGCCCGTCAGGTACGCTTCGTCGCCGTGGCCGGCGAGACGATGGCCGGAATAAACACCAATCCGGACACGGGCGATTTCCTGGGCAATGTCTGGGATATCACCGGGAACGCGCCCATGACGTAACTGATCTTTACAGAAAGCCAAGCCATGAGTGCTCCTATACACGCCTCTTCCCACACCGGGTTCAATCTGCGCTCAGCGCCGACGTCGAAACACTTCGTCCAGCGGCGATGCGCCTGTAAAGGCTCAGCCGGCTTGGCCCGTGATTGCCCCCGGTGCCGTCCCAGGAAACTGGTTGGAGAGCGGCCGCTGCTGCAGGCCAAGCTCACAATCAGCCAAATCGGAGACGGCCGGGAGCAAGAAGCTGATCGAGCGGCCGAAGAGATCATGCGCATGCCGGAGCCCGCTAACCGTGAGGCGGGCCGACGGGCGCAGCCATCGGAATCGCCCGCGGAGCCAGGCCGAAATTTCCGTCGCCCGACGCTTCAGCGCCGGGCTGAGGGGAGAGAGCTGGCCACTCCTTTCATGCAGGCTCAAATCGACGCGGCCCGGCAGGCTGGCCAAGCGCTTCCGCAATCGGCGCACGACTTTTTTGAGCCGCGCTTCGGCCACGATTTCAGCCGAGTGCGGGTGCACACGGACGCACGGGCGAGTGATGCGGCAACAGCGGTCAACGCCAGGGCATTTACGGTGGGAAACGATATAGTGTTTCGATACGGGGAGTACTCCCCTGAGACGCCGGCGGGGCGCCGGCTATTGGCACATGAATTGGCCCATGTCGTTCAGCAGTGCCAGTCCCTTGCTCCCCCTGGCCTGCAGCGGCAGACCGAACCTCCCGCGTTCCCTGATTTTCCCAGGCTCGTAACGGCGTTGAGCGACGATATCGGAGAAAACCTATACGACTACGGACACCATTTCTATCGAATCGCAACGCTATTTCCCGATCAGCCCGACTTGCTGGAAGATGCCTTTGCGCGATATGCGCTGGGGAAGAACGTCCTGGAAACGGGCTACGGTTTCCTTGGCGCCGGGCCGGGTACGGCCGAAACGCTGGCACTGGGTACCGGGATAATATTCAAAGGGCTGAACTTCCTCAAGAATGGCGAACTTGTCATTGATTATCAGTTCAATCTTGGTGGGGACTTGAAGCTTGAGGCCGGCATTGACCTCGCGGTCAATCCCGATGATCTTACCGAGGTCAGGAAAGTGGATATGGGACTCAGCCTCATTGGGCATTTCTGATGGTCAGGGAGGAGAGTGGGGTGATTGACTGCTTCTCATCAAAGGCTACTTGAATGGCCCCAAGTCCGTGGTCCTGAAGTTTGTATAAGGCGATAAATGCAATGCATACATTTCAAGTGAAGCGGGCTCCAAAGGCTCAGCCTTCATTTATGTCCCAGGAAGGTGGGCTGCTCCAGCGCAATGGTGCTCGGAGGGGTGCGTTCGGTCCGGACATCGCATGGGAGACATCCCGCAACAAACGTCCGGGGCTGGGATGGGGCCGGCAGACGGGTGGAGAAGTGCCGCCAATCGTTCAGGACGTTCTCCGCTCGAGGGGCGGCCGCTGGATTCCGTGACGCGCACGTTCATGGAACCCCGCTTCGGCCATGATACCAACTGGTAGTGCGTGAGACAGTGCTTCACTTTGCGCAGTCGAACCACCCGGAACGTGCGACAAGTCCCACAATGAGCCAACGACGTATGACCTTCGATTGCGTCTGATCCGAAATCAGATCCTGCTTCCTTACTGCCGGGACAAGACGACGAGAGTCACACGCAACCCGGGCTGTCACCGACCGCGGCTGTCGCGATTACCGAGTATTCAGCAGGAAACACTATGAGTACTTTCCCCAACTCACCTCACGTGCTGAAAGGTGGGATCGTGTTGATCGATCCGGAGTCCTCAGCGGTGCAACGGATCATTACGCTCCAATACAATCCCGACAGCCTGACGCGCACCCTGCAGATTCAGTCCTTGGGCGGCGAAGGGGGCGACCGGTCGCAGGCCCTTCGCCTCACGGGGCCCCCCGTGGAAACCCTCAAGCTCGAGGCCGAGATCGACGCGACCGATCAGTTGGAGTTTTCCGAGGAGAATCGCGCCATCGTGGAGGAGGGGATCCATCCGCATCTGGCGGCCTTGGAGACGATTGTTTATCCAACAAACCGCCAAATCCAAACGATCAGGAATCTCGCTCAAGGGGGCACGCTGGAGATCATCCCCGCTGAAGCTCCGCTCTGTCTGTTTGTCTGGAGTAGGAACCGCGTTTTGCCCGTTCGTCTGACCGAGTTCAGCATTACGGAAGAAGCATTCGATATTCACCTGAACCCCATTCGCGCCAGAGTCAGCCTAGGGATGCGGGTGCTGAGTGTGAACGATCTGCCGGATAATCACAAAGGCAGCAGCATTTTCATGGCTTACCATCAACAGAAGGAGCGATTGGCCGCAAAGCATCAGGGCGGTACTCTGGGCGGCCTGGGGATTTCGAGGATTCCTTGAGGTTTGATCTCCGATGAACGATCCACTGAAGGCCATCACTAATCTCGCGACGCAGACCGGGGCGCCGTTCCCTGTGAACAGCCGTTATCACGGGATCGAGACCGGCACGCTGGAAATAGAAGGGCGACCGCCCATCACTTACTTGCGACGCCGTATTGTTCCTCAGGCAGACCGCTTTGATCTGCTCTTTGAATATACGGTGGTGCAAGGGGATCGCCTGGATAACCTGGCGGCCAAGCATATCGGCGATCCGGAGCTTTTCTGGCAAATCGCCGATGCCAACGACGCGCTGGCTCCAGAGGAACTGACCGAGACAGTGGGCCGAACAATTCGAATCACCCAGCCGGCGGGAATTCCTGGATGAACTTGAAATAATGCCCCCGGGAATTCGTCTCACATTACTCGCAGGGCCGGTTGTGCCAATACCGGTACCCAAGGCCGTGCTGGATGCGCTGACGGAAGTCGAGGTGAGGACAAGCGCGGGTTCGCCCAGCGGTTTTCGACTCTCCTTTGCTCTGAGCAATAAGTCGCCGTTGCACACCGCTTTTCTCGTGGCTGCCGGTCAGACTCCTCTTCTACGTGTGATCCTGATCCTGACGATCAACGGAATCCCCCAGGTGCTGATGGACGGGGTGACCACGAACCATGAAGTGAGTCCGGGAAGCAAACCGGGAGAATCGAATCTAAACATCATCGGAGAGGATTTGACCAAGGTCATGGACCTGGTGGACTTCAGCGGAATCCCTTATCCTGGAATGCCGCCCGAGGCACGCGTCGCTTTGATCATGGCCAAGTACGCGGTATTCGGGATGATCCCGTTGGTGATCCCCAGCCTCTTCACGGACGTCCCCATTCCGGTCGATCGGATTCCCAAGCATCAGGGGACGGACTTGATGTATATCCAGCGTCTGGCATCCGAAGCGGGATATGTCTTCTACATTGACGCGGGACCAGTCCCGGGAACGAACACCGCTTATTGGGGGCCGGAAATCAAACTCGGCGTCCCCCAGCCGGCGCTCAATTTAGACATGGATAGTCACACGAACGTGGAATCGTTGAGCTTCAATTTTCGGACAGCCGACACCAGTTTGCCGGTTGTTTTCATCCAAAACCAACTGACCAAGATCCCAATTCCCATCCCGATCCCGAATATCAATCCCTTGCAGCCTCCCCTTGGGCTCATCCCTGCGCCAATTACAAAAGTCAGTATGCTTCGGGACACGGCGAACAAATCTCCCATGGCAGCGCTCAGTCGCGGTTTGGCCGAGGCCGCCCGGTCGGCGGACGCCGTCAGTGGCACCGGGTCTGTGGACGCGGTACGTTACGGACGTTTGCTCAAGGCGCGGGGCCTCGTGGGTGTCCGCGGCGCAGGTCCGGCATTTAACGGGCTTTACTTTGTGAACAGCGTCACCACCAGGATCAAACGCGGGGAAGTGAAACAGAATTTCCGGCTCACCAGAAACGGCTTGGTTTCTATCACACCCAAGGTGCCGGCATGAGAGATCAGAAGTTCTTTGGCAAATACCGCGGAACGGTTCTGAACAATATCGATCCCCTTCAGATAGGCCGCCTGCTGGTGCAAGTGGGAGACGTCGAGGGATTGGCGCCTTCGAGTTGGGCGATGCCCTGTTTTCCGTTCAGCGGCCGGCAAATGGGTGCCTACATGCTTCCCCAAATTGGTAGCGGAGTGTGGGTGGAGTACGAGCAGGGCGATCCGGATTATCCGATTTGGTCCGGATGCTGGTATGGCTCGGCTGCCGAAGTGCCGGCCTTAGCGTTGACCGGCAATCCCGCCAGTCCGAATGTTGTTCTGCAGACAGGCCTTCAGAATACGCTCGTGATCAGCGATCTCCCCGGTCCGACCGGAGGGATCATGCTGAAGAGCACCACCGGCGCTTCGATCCTCGTCAATGACACTGGGATTTACATCCAGAACGGCAAGGGCGCCAGCATCATCATGACCGGTCCGACCGTCACCATCAACAACGGGGCTCTCGTCGTCACATAAGGGAAACGACGGAGCCTTATCCATCTAGCTTGCCCATGCCAGGTTTCCTGCTTCATTTTGGGGCCACCGTTCTCTGCGCGCACGCCGGTCAGGCGCAACCCACGGTCGTCAATCCCCGGGTCCTGGTCAGCGGCCAACCGACGGTGCAGGTTTCTTCGATCTACGCCATCGCAGGTTGTACGTTGCCACCACCTACCGCCGGCAACGGCCCATGTGTCACGGCGCAATTCATCACGTCAGCCACGCGCGTGACATCGAACGGCCAGCCGCTCCTGCTGCTGGACAGCCAGGCCATCTGCACGCCGACGGGAACCCCGCTGCAAATTGTCGTTACCCAAACCCGCGTTACCGCGATTTAAGCATGAACGTCGATCTTCATTACCGCTACGACCGCCGTGGCCGCACCGCAGAGAGCAGTGATAGCGACCACATTCGTGACTTGATCGAGTCGGTGCTGTTCACGACGCCGGGCGAACGCGTCAATCGTCCCACATTCGGAAGCGGTTTACGGGAACTGGTTTTTCAACCGAACAGCCCCGAGCTGGCGGCGACGTCGCAGTTCCTGGTGCAGGGCGCGCTGCAGGAGTGGCTCGGCGACATGATCCAGGTGGAGGACGTGCAGGTAGCCAGTGAAGATGCCCGGCTTCGCGTTACCGTGAGCTACACGGTCCGCCGCACCCAGGAGACTCGGACGAACGAATTCGTCCGATGAGCGTCCATGTTGAAATATTTTTGCTGCGAAGAACGCCGCCGGAACACGGTCAAAGCGCACCCGTCCCTCAACGGGATTGACTTCCTTGAAGTGTTCGATCCGGGGCCGCCCGTGCCGTCCGATCCTCCGGAGATCGAGACGTTGAAGACGCAATTCCGCCAGCGACGGCTCTTCATTCGATTTCTCAAACCGATCGTTTTCGGCGATTTCTCGGCAAGCAATATCGTGATCCAGGGCGGCGAACGCATCCGCGACATCGACATCACCCGAGTCGAGGTCATCGATGAAGGCTCGCTCCCTTTCCCCGAATTGGGTTCGCCTTCGCCGCCGGGAGAGACGCTTCTCATAGTGGAAGTCGCTGAGCCGGGCGATTTCTCGACCTACACGCTGCGGCTCATCCATGAAGACGATCACGGCCGGGAACAGCCTCGACCGCCGGCCGGTTTCGATCCGATTCTGTCAACGGTCGATTTTTCCTTCAAGGTAGCCTGCCCGAGCGACTTTGATTGCGAATCCAAAGAGATCTGTCCTCCGGGAGGGCACATCGAGCCGGAGATCAATTATCTAGCCAAGGATTACTCGAGTTTCCGCCAACTCATGTTCGACCGTTTGGCGGTGGTCACCCCACAATGGATCGAGCGCGTGCCTGCGGACCTCGGGGTCGCCCTGGTCGAGTTGCTCGCGTACGTCGCGGATTACCTGAGTTACCAACAGGATGCTGTGGCCACGGAGGCGTATCTGCGCACGGCGCGCCGCCGCACTTCGATCCGCCGACACGCCCGGTTGGCGGACTACCGGATGCATGACGGCCGGAATGCACGAGTTTGGGTGCGGATGAAGGTGCGGGATGACGTTGCCGCTTTGCCTCTGCAATTGAACGTCAACGGCCAGCGAACAAGATTCCTGACGCGGGTCAACAGCGAGCCGGTTTTCGACGTTGACGGCAAAGCCTACGAAACCGGATTGAATCAACTCCCGGAAGTTTTTGAGCCGATGCACGAAATCATGCTCCGAGCGGCTCACAACGAGTTTAAGTTTTACACTTGGGGCGATCTGCATTGCTGTCTGCCCAAGGGCGCGGTGCGTGCGACTCTGGTCGGAGACCATCCTGATCTGCGTCCGGGCGATGTGCTCATTCTTCAGGAGGTCAAAGGGCCGCGGACCCGGCGAGCGGAAGATGCTGATCCGGCGCATCGCCACGCAGTGCGTCTGGTCAGCGTCACGCCTTCTGCAGACCCGCTGCTGGAGGATTCAAGCACCAGCCCTCCCACGCCGTTTCCCGTGACGGAAATCGAATGGCACGAAGAGGACGCACTGCCATTCCCTCTCTGCATCTCAACTCCCGGCGCGGGCGATGTCAGTGTTGCATGGGGCAACATTGTTCTCGCCGACCACGGTCTAAGCGTCGAAGGGGAAGCACTCCCGTCGGTCCCCGCGTCGAACCCCGCGTTGAACAAGGTGTTTGCTGGCCCGGCTGAGT
>CAYRCA010000171.1:0-8252 GCA_964422565.1 uncultured Acidobacteriota bacterium
TCCTGCCCTGGGACCGGGCCGGCGAGTATATCCAGGGGGTTCTGAAAAGTTTCCCCCCAACGCTACTGGCGGGCGGTCACGTGCTGCTCTGGCCCTGCCGCGGGGGCGCCTCCAACGCGCCCATGTTCGTCTACCCGGAAGGCGACTTCGTGATGGGATTCGGAATTCTCCCGGCGGTCCCCCGCAAATACCTGGGCATGGCGCTGTCACTCCTCAATAAGGCCAGCGATCTGGTGATGCAGGTGGGGGGTAAACGCTACCTTTCCGGCTGGGTCGAGTTCGACCACGCCCGCTGGAAGGCGCACTACGGCCCCATGTGGCCGAAGGTCCTGGAGTGGAAGGGATTCTTCGATCCCAGCGGCGTCATGAATCCCGGGTTCATCAAGTACCGGGAATCCTGAGCGACGGGCAGGGGATTTCACCAATAAGACGCGCCCGGGGGGATCTCCTTTGCCCTTCACTTGGTGTCGCTGGCGTCTTCGCGGTCAAGGACACCTGGCGGCCTCGCCGCGTCAGGGCGACTCCAGCCGGGCGCCCAGTTCCTCCCAGGATCGGTACAGACGGCCCAACTCCTCCTCCAGGTCCTGGTACGCGCAGGAAATCCGGTGAAGATGGGTGTGGTCCGAGGTCTTCCGGAGGTCCTCCTCGATCGCCATGCGCCTCCGCTCGAGGGCCTGGATCCTCGCCTCCAACTCGCCGAACCGGCGTTCCAGTCGCATCCGCTCGTTCTTTGAAAGCTCGGGCTTCACCGGTCGCGTCGGGACCGGCGACTTCGAAGGACCCTCCCAGCTGCGATCGGTTTCGGACCCAGCCGCGGGACGGTCGGGAAACAGCACCCGCAGATCTCCCAGGTTGTCGAGGGCCCGCAACGCGCCGTCCTCGATCAGGAAGAAATCCTCGACCACGCGGCGCAGGAAATAGAGGTCGTGGGACACCACGATGAGGGCGCCCCGGTAGGACCGTAGCGCCTCCTCCAGGATTTCGCGGCTGGCGATATCCAGATGGTTGGTCGGTTCGTCCAGGAAGAGAGCGTTGCTGGGGCGCGAGAACAGTTGGGCCAACGCCAGGCGGCTGCGCTCTCCCCCGCTCAGACCGGCGGGATCCTTGAGGACGTCCTCGCCCCGGAATCCGAACTTGGCGACGAAGCTCCGGATTTCCTCGTCGGTCCACTGAGGGTGGATAGCAGCCAGGACCCCGAGCACCGTCTGGTGGTCGGACTCGAAGCGGCTCTCCTGGGCGAAGTAGGCGGGATTGACGTTCGCCCCCCAGCTCAGCTCGCCGCCCAGGAGCGGAATCCGCCCGAGAGCGGTGCGGATCAAGGTAGTCTTTCCGCTCCCGTTGCCACCCAGTATTCCGAGGCGCTGCCCCCTCCGAACCCGCAGATGGACTCCTTCGAACAGGACGCGGTCGGGATATCCGATCCGCCCCTCCCGGATTTCCAGAACCGTGCTCCCCTCCCGGGGCGCCTCCGGAATGTGGAATGTCAGGGCTCTTCGCTCCTCGGCCGGTTCCTGAATCCAGACCTCTTTTTCCAGCCGCTTGCGGCGGGCCTGAGCCTGACGGGTCTTCTGGCCGGCGATGTTCCTCCGGATGAAGTCCTCGGTCCGGCGCTTCCATTCCCGCTGCCGCTCGAAGGCTTGGCGCCGAAGCCGGCGCTGCTCCTCCCGCAGAACCCTGGATCGGGAGAAGGAGGCGGAGTAGTCGAACAGTTGTTTCTCCTCGATCTCCCAGGTCCGCTCCGTGACTTGATCGAGAAACTCGCGATCGTGGCTGACCACCACCAGTGCCTGCCGTCCCTCGACCAGAAAACGGCTCAACCAAAGGACACCTCGCAGATCCAGGTGGTTGGTCGGCTCGTCCAGCAGCAACAAGTTCGCGGGCCTGAGAAGCGCCATCGCCAGGGTTAGCCGGCTGCGCTGTCCCCCACTCAGGCTCGAACAGGGCATGGCCAGGTCGGGCTCGGAGAACCCAAGTCCGAAGAGAACCTTTTCGGTTCGCGCCGGGTAGTCGTATCCCCCCGCAAATTCGAAGGAAACACGAAGTTCCTCATAGGTGGAGGCCACGTCCCCGCTCAGAGATCCCTCCGCCATCCGGCGCTCCAGTTCCCCCAGTTCGGCCTCCTGTCGACGCAGGCCGTCGAACACGGTAAGCGCCTCCTCTCTGACGGAACGGCCCGCCTCTAACCGAGGGATCTGTTCCACCCGCGAGATCTGGAGGGAGCGTCCACGCAGGACCCGACCGGAGTCGGGTATGAGTCCGCCCTCGATCAGATCGAACAGGGTGGTCTTGCCGGCCCCGTTGCGCCCGATCAGGCCGACCCGATCCCCCGGGTTCAGCTGGACCGTAATGTCCCGGAAGAGCCACTGTCCCGAGAACTCCTTGCCGACCCCATCCAGTCTGAACAGCATGACCCAGCCAAGGGTAACATGGTGCCCGCATTCCGAGCTTCGGAGGTCGCCTCAGGCCGGGATGCCTGTGCTCCGGGCATCGGCGGGCTGTGCTAAGATGAGGCGGCCATGGTGGAGAAGGTCGTTCTCGCCAGCCCTCGAGGCTTCTGCGCCGGAGTCGTCCGGGCGATCGACGTCGTCAACTTAGCCCTGGAACTGTATGACGAGCCTCTCTATGTCCGTCGGGAAATCGTCCACAATCCCCATGTTGTGGAGGCGTTGCGGAAGAAGGGGGTCGTCTTCATCAACGAACTGGACGAGGTGCCTCCCGGCTGCCGGGTCATCTTCAGCGCCCACGGGGTCTCTCCCCAGGTCTGGCGGCAGGCCCGGGACAAGTCGCTCAGGGTCATCGACGCAACCTGCCCCCTGGTGACCAAGGTCCACTTGGAGGCCCGTCGCTTCGCCGCCCAGGGGTACTCCATCGTCCTGATCGGGCATCCGGGCCATGAGGAGGTCGAGGGCACCATGGGAGAGGCTCCCGAGAACATGATCCTGGTGAGTTCGCTGGAGGAGGTCGAGCGGCTGGAACCTCCCGACCCCGGAAAGGTGGCCTACATCACCCAGACCCCCCTAAGCCTCAACGACACACGGGTCATCGTCGACGCTCTCAAAAGGCGGTTCCCCGACATCGAGGCGCCTCCGACGGAAGACATCTGTTACGCCACACAGAACCGCCAGGAGGCGGTCCGCAACCTGGCGGAGAGGAGCCAGCTGATCCTTGTGGTGGGTGCCCATAACAGCAGCAACTCCAACCGTTTAGTGGAGGAGGCCCGCCAGCGGGGCGCGCGGTCGGAGCTGATCAACGACGTTCTCGCCATCGATGAATCCTGGCTCGAGGGCGTTCGGGTGGTGGGACTCACCTCGGGAGCCTCGGCGCCCGAGACGCTGGTCGAGGCGGTGGTCGACTTTTTCCGGCGCCGGGGGGCCTCCGTGGAGATCCTGGAGACCCGCCGGGAGTCGGTTCAGTTCGCGCTGCCGTCCAATCTTCGCGCCGATCTGGCCGTTCTGTCCGAACCCACCTGAAACCGTCGGCTCGACACCGACGAGATTGCGGCGGCGCGGGCGGGCGCCGGCAAAGCCCCACTCGAACCCAAAGAGAAGCCCGCCTCAGTCCCCCAAGGCCGAGGAACCGCAACCCGCCGTGCGACGGATTGGACAGGTCGAAAACGGGGCGGACTGGTCGGACCGGAAGGTGTAGGATCCCCACAATGAGCAAGGAGACGCCGAAACTAGAAACATTTCCCAATCAGCATCCCAATCGGGAGTACGAGGTCGATATCACCTGTCCGGAGTTTACGGCGGTCTGTCCGCGGACGGGCCAGCCCGACTTCGCCACCATCCGGATCACCTACGTTCCGGATCGGCGGATCATCGAATTGAAATCCCTCAAACTTTATCTGGTCGGCTACCGGGACCAGGGAATCTACCACGAGCACGTCACCAACCAGATCCTGGATGACATCGTGGAGGCGTGCAAACCGCTGCGCTGCGAGGTTGTGGGCGATTTCAACGCACGCGGCGGCATCAAGACGGTTGTCCGGGCCGGCTACACCGGAAAGAGCGATCGGAAAGTCAAGAGCGGCCGGGCCTGAGACACCGCGTCCGCGCTGCCGGGATGGCCACAAGATGCTCCGCAACCTCATGTTGAGACTGGCCGACAATGACTTCCTGGTCGGGAGAATCGCCTGGCTGGGACGGCGATCGGGCCTCTCCGGACGATTCATCGCCGGCGAAAGCCTGGAGACCATGCTGGAGGTCGTCGCCGAGCTGCGGGCAGTCGGCCTGCTGACAACCCTGGACCTCTTAGGGGAGGGCGTAACGCGCGAGGCGGAGGCAGTCCGGGCGACCGAGTCGTATATCCAGCTTCTGCGCGACATCGGGAGCCGCGATGTCGATTCCAACATCTCCATCAAGCTGACCCAGCTGGGTCTGGACGTCGACCGGGAGTTGTGTCGGGGCAACCTTGCGAGGATTCTGGCCGAGGCGGCAGGACTGAATGGTTTCGTTCGAATAGACATGGAGAGTTCGCGACACACACAGACCACCCTGGACCTGTTTCGGGAGGCTTGGGAGCGCCACGGAACCGAACATGTGGGGATCGTGATTCAGTCCTACCTTTATCGGAGCGAAGGAGACACCCGGGAGCTCAGCGCCCTGGGGTGCAACATCCGGCTGTGCAAGGGCGCCTACATGGAGCCCCCGGCGGTGGCGTTTCCCCGCAAGAGGGACGTGGACGAGAACTTCTGCAGGCTGGTGGATATCGTTCTGGCGTCAAGGGCCTATTGCGCCGTCGCGACCCACGACGACCGGATGATCCGCCACGCTTTGGAGACCATCCGACGCGAGGAGACGCCGGACAGCCGGTTTGAGTTCCAGATGCTGTACGGCGTGCGGCGCGAGCGGCAGCTCGGGCTGAAGGATCGGGGCCACAAGGTTCGGGTGTACGTCCCCTTTGGAACCGAGTGGGCACCCTACTTCATGCGCCGGTTGGCTGAACGTCCCGCCAATCTGTTGTTCGTGGCGAGGAGCCTGCTGCGCGGCTAACGCCGATCCCGGATTCCCAAGAACCGCGGTGTGGGCGGCGGGCTCGGCTCCGCCTTCTTGCCGGGATTGGCCGGATTCTTCCAACCATGTTCTGAGATCGATGGAATCCGCGGTGGGCAATCCCGCGCGCCCGGAGTGGCGTGGTGCCCATCCCGGCGACCGGGAGGCTGAAGCTCATCCCGAAAGTTTCAGCAGGTGTCTCCGGAGCGTCCGGAAGTCCCCGAATCGGACGTCCACGGAGAGGTCTCGCCAGAGGCCGCGCTCGCTGGCCTGAGGAGTGGTCAACAACACGGGAATCCGATAAGACCGGGTGATTTCGTTCAAATCCTGGACCCCGTCGAGGGGGTCCTTGCAGCCCTCGGCATCGGCGAATATGCAGACGAGGTTGATGGGCTCAACCTGCACGATCTCCGACATGATGCGAAAGGAAACCTTTTCACCCAGGTTCAGAACTTCCCATCCCTCGACCTCGAGGATTCGGCTCAACACCCCCACCGGCAGTCTGGAGCCGGTGGAGGGAGCCGCGCAGAGAGCCGTCTTACCGTTGGGCCGACGACGGATGATCTTGGGCGACAGATGGAAAAGGGCTTCTTCAATATTGTTGCGCACAAGCATCACTTGACCGCGGGTCAGGTTAACCTGATCTGCGCCCGCTGCCATCCCGCCCAACGGAACCAGAACCTCCTCATAGATTTCCTCTAGGCGCATCCCCCGCAGGTAGAGTCTCTCCAGCAGACAGCGGACCTTGGCCCGTTGATTCTGACTGGCCAGATAGAGAAGCAGTTCTCGAACCCGAGCGTAGTTCCTGGAATTCAGCCAGACTTCGAGGTCCGGCTCCTCCCAATCCTCCGTGGTGAGCAAACCGGTCGCCTCGAAAGCTCGTCGCTGCTGAAACTCGCAGATATCCTCCAGGCGAAACCGGCGGTGCCCTCCGGGCGTTCGATAGCAGCGGAGCCCGAAGGAGTCGGCCCATCGTTTGACGGTCGATTCGCTGACGTTCCACATCTGTGCCACTTCACGGGTCGAATACGTTCGTTCGCTCGACATTCCTCCACCATTAGAATCGCCCGTTCCGCTCCCGGTTCTCACTACACCCTGCTGCGCTACGAGAGCCGTCCGGGCCGTTTCGACCCTGATCCGCCCATCTCACTACGGTATAGCGGCATATCTGCGGGGGGACAAACGGGATAATAGCACGCGACCGGAGGGGCGAAAAGGGTGGAGATGAGACTTTGGCGATCATCGGCACTTGATTCCGGCCACGACACCGGGCCGGCGGAAACCGAGTCCCGGGAACCGGCGGACTCCACCGGCTTGAACTCGGGCACCTCAAGTCGGAGAATTGGAAGTATGGGTGTGGTATCACCACTCGTCGAGCAAAGGGCTGTGGCGCCCATGATGAAGAACGGTTACATCCTGGCCTGTCCGAACACCCGTCTGGCCGCCTATATCGATCCCGGGGACGAGGCGGATGAGTTGCTGGAGTTCGTCGAGGCGGAGGGGCTGACTCTCACGGGCATCCTGAACACCCACGGACACATGGATCACATCTGCGGCAACCGCAGGGTGAGGGAGAAGTGGGATGTGCCCATTCACCTCCACCCCGACGACGAGTTCCTCTATTCCGCTCTCCGGAAGCAGGCCGAGTGGTTTGGCTTCCGCTACGACGACGCCCCGCCGGTGGACCGCTACCTGAAACCCGGAGAAGATGTCGGGGTGGGCGACCTGCGGGTCGCCGTCCACCATACCCCGGGCCACTCTCCGGGCAGCGTCTCCCTCCAGGTCGATTCCTACGTCTTTTGCGGGGACCTGATCTTCGCCGGTTCCGTTGGCCGCACCGACCTGCCGGGAGGGACGCCTCAACTGCTGCTTAAGACCATTCGGGAGAAGATTCTTCCTCTGGACGAGAACACCATCCTGTATCCCGGACACGGTCCCCCGACCACGGTGGGCCGGGAGCGTTCGACCAATCCTTTTCTCAACGGCGAGCTTTGACCCCGCCGGATGTGCGCCCGAATGCCCGACCGATGAAGACGATCATTCATGTCGCCCATAGTCCGGACAGTGACGACGCCTTCATGTTCTATGCCCTGGCCCGCGGAAAGGTCGACACGGGGGAATATGAGTTCGTCCACCACCTCGACGACATCGAGTCGCTCAATCAAGCGGCGGAAAAGGGTCGCTACGAGGTTACGGCCCTGAGTATCCACGCCTACGCCCACTTGGCGGACCGGTATGCCCTCTTGAACAGCGGCGCCAGTATGGGGGAGGGGTACGGTCCCATCGTCGTGGCCGCCCGGCCCCTCCGGGAGTTGGAGGTCCGGGGCGGCAGGATCGGCGTGCCGGGTCTCAAGACCTCGGCCTATCTGGCCCTGCGACTCTTCGAAGGGGACTTCCACCCGGAGGTCATCGCTTTTGACCAGATCATCGAGGCCGTCCAAGCCGGAAGCATCGATGCCGGGTTGCTCATCCACGAGGGACAGCTTTCCTACTCGGACCAAGGGCTGCATCGCGTTGTCGATCTGGGTGAATGGTGGAAGCGGAGCACCGGTCTTCCCCTGCCTCTGGGAGGTAACGCGGTTCGCCGGGATCTTGGCCCCACCCGGATGCGAGAGATCTCGGATCTGATTCACCGGAGCATCCGGTACGCCCTGGAACACCGGGAGGAGGCTCTCACCCATGCCTTGGCCTTCGGGCGGGGTCTGGACCGGGCCCGGGGCGATCGCTTCGTCGGCATGTACGTCAACTCCAGAACCCTCGACTACGGCGAGGAGGGCAGGCGGGCCGTTCAGCATTTCCTGGATCGGGGATTCGAGGCAGGCGTCCTCGATCGGAGAATTACGGTCGACTTCTTCTGAGGCCGAATCGGTTGCTTCCGCCATAACGGCGGCGGCGCTCTGCTAGAATTGAACCGGTTTCCGATCCCGCCCCACAACACTGACGGAAAGGGTGCCATGAAAATCACTGCTAGAGCGGAGTATGCAAGTGTGGCCGTACTCGAACTGGCCCTCCACTTCAACTCGGGGCAGATTCAGGCCAAAGAAATCGCCGACCGCCAGAACATCCCTCTGAAGTTCTTGGAGCAGATCTTGATCCAGTTGCGCAACGCGGGACTGGTCAAGAGTGTGCGGGGCGCCGCCGGCGGCTACACCCGAATCATCAAGACTGGTCCACGGCGTGGCGACAACGCGCCGATGGCGATCATCGAGTTCGTCGATCGCGCGTCGAACTAACCCAAATTCTCTGCAGAAATAGCACTGA
>CAYRCA010000172.1:0-8180 GCA_964422565.1 uncultured Acidobacteriota bacterium
GGAAGACGGGCTTCCCAGCCTGTCGAAGCCGGAAGACGGGCTTCCCAGCCTGTCGAAGCCGGAAGACGGGCTTCCCAGCCTGTCGGGAAAAAGGGTCGGGTGCCGAGGGATGAGCCCCAGCACCCTTCCACACCGCCGGACGTACCGTTTCGACGGCCAACCAAGCGGCCCACTCGGGAACGAGGCCCGCCGGCGGAAAGTGATCGTCCAGGAGCGGATGGGCTCGGAGACCGCGCAGTGGGCCGCCGCGCCGGACCAGGGATACTCATCGGCCGGGTCGACCAGTCCGGCCCGGACCGGATTGCGCTCGACGTAGCGGACGGTGTACCAAAGGTCGGCTCCATCACCTCCTTTGGCTGGAAGCCTGTCTTCGCCGTCGAGAATAGGGATCTGGTACCCTGAGACCGGTGGCTAAGGACAAACCCAAATGGCTACCTCTTCTTGTCGGCGCTGGTTTCGCACTGGTCGCCGTGGTCCTCCTCGGCCTGGTCGTCTTCGGGGACGAGGTCTTCCCCGAGTACTCCCCCACCCACCGGGGCGCCCAGGTCGCCCGGGAATCGGGGTGCTTCGCTTGCCACGGTGGATTCGACGGCCGCACCTCCATCAACCCGGCCCGAAGCGGCGACACCCCCGACGCGGTCCCCTCCTTCTTGCCGGAGCGGCAGTCCCTCGAGGAGATCCGTCAGTGGATCGAGGATGGCGTCAGCGAGGAAAAGAGCGCCTCCCCCGCGCACATGAGGGCGCGGGAACTGAGGATTCTTGAGATGCCCGCCTTTGGGGATCGACTCTCCGCGAGGGAGATCGACGACCTGATCGCCTTCGTGGCCCTCATGCAGTATCGCGACGCGGCATCCCGGCGGGGTTCGGTCTCCGAGGGAGAAAGACTAGCCCGGGAACAAGCCTGCTTCACCTGTCACGGCGAGTTGGGCCAGGGGGGTGTGGAAAACCCCGGCGCCTTGAAGGGATACGTCCCCGGCTTCTTCGGCAACGACTTCCGGGCGCTGACGCGCAACGGGGACCGGAAGGACATCGGCGAGTGGATTCGCGACGGCATTTCCGAGTACATTTGGAATCAGGGGTTTGCGGGCATCTACCCGGGACGGTATTTCACCAGGCGCCAGGCCATCCAAATGCCGGCCTACAAGGACTCCCTTTCCGACGAGGAGGTGGAGACTCTCACCGACTATCTGTTGGAGTTGATGGAACTGGGCCCTCTCGACGCCCCGGGCCTGCTGGAATACCGGCCCATCGGGCTATCGCCGGAGCGCGCCGACGGGGACGGGGCGCGGTCGAGGCCCGAAGGGAACCGCTGATGCATCCGGCCCCAGCGACTTCGTCCGAAACCCACTCCCCTCCCGAGTCCTCAAACGCTCCTCGGCGGTCAAACGAGTCTTTCTCCCGAACCTGTCTTTCTCCCGAACCTGGCCGCCCCCGTCACGATGCGGTATGCTGTTCGCAACAGGATGGGTTCGGGCGAACGAACCTCCGAGACTCCAGACTTGAAGGTATCGCCATCGTGTTTCTCATGCGCCTCTCCAGTGTCCTAGCCCTACTTCTCATTCCAGCGGTTGGCGCCCCGGCGACTTCCCAAGACCCCGTCCAATCCCTGGATGAGGAGATGGAGCTACTGGTTCCCCTCGCCCTCGATGAACTCTCGGTACCCGGGGCGGCGGTCGCTCTGCTGCGCGAGGGGCGGGTCGTCTACACCCGGGGCTTCGGCTGGGCGGACCGTTCGACGCGAAGACGGGTCGGTGCCGGGACCCAATTCAGCGTCGGATCGATATCCAAGACCGTGGCGGCCTGGGGAGTCATGCGACTGGTGGAGACGGGACAGCTCGCGCTTGACGAACCGGTCGACTCCCACATCACGCGCTGGCGTCTGCCATCCTCCGATCATAACCCGCGGAAAGTCACGGTTCGCCGGCTCCTGAGCCACACGGCCGGACTCTCGTTGCACGGCTATCCCGGCTGGCCGCCGAACCAGCCCTTACCCACTCTCGAGGAGTCCCTGTCGGGGAGAACCAACGGGGCGGGCGACGTCCGCCTCATTCTCCCGCCGGGACGGGTGTGGCGCTATTCCGGCGGTGGCTATACCCTGCTCCAGATGGCGCTGGAGGAAGTCTCCGGCGAAGACTTCGCCCGGTACATGCGGCGCGAGATCCTGTCCCCCCTGGGAATGAAAAACAGCGGTTTCGTCCCTGTCGAAACACCCGAGGGCGCGTCGAAAGCCCACGACCGATCGGGCAACGAGATCCCTTCCTACCGGTTCACCGAGCAGGCCGCCGCCGGCTTTCAGACCACCATCGCCGATTTGGCGCTCTTTGCCGCGGCGTCGCTGCGCGGTCCCGACGGGTCGTCTCCGGGGCGTGGAGTGCTAAGACCGGAGACCGTTCGCATGATGATGGAAGCTGCCCCGGCCACGGACGGAGCCTACGGGTTGGGCTACTCGATCCAACGCCGCAAAAACGGTCCGCCTCTTCGGGGTCACACCGGCGCCAACATCGGGTGGCACGCCCTGCTCCAGATCATTCCCGAAACCGGCGACGGCCTGGTCGTGGTAACCAACGGCGACAATGGATGGGCCGTCTACCGACTCCTTCTGGCCCGCTGGCTGGAGTGGCTCGACGCCGCGGGTTCGCCGAACCGAACGGCCCCGGAGTGACCGAAGGCCGCTGCCCGCCCTTCCCCGCCCAGACACCATCCGACATCGCGCCCCCCTCGGCCCGCGTTCATTCCGAAAGCAGGCGATCACGCTCCAAGGCCTCCTTCGTTATCCGGGACACCAGGCCCGACAACAACATCAAACCGATCAGATTCGGCAACGCCATAAACGCGTTTGCGATATCACCGATAAAGAACACGATCTCGATTGACACGAGGGCGCCGATAAAGGTAAGCGATATGAACACAATGCGATACAACAGGGTGATTCTGACACCGAACAGATACTTCAGGCACTGTTCGCCATAATAACACCACCCAAGCAGTGTCGAATAGCCGAACAAGAACGACGCGGCCGCCACGATCCCTCCTCCGATATAAGGAATCGTATCGGAGAAGGCGGCCGCTGTCATTGCGGCTCCCTCGATTCCACTGATCCAAACGCCGGAGGAAAGAAGAATAATAGCGGTAAACGTGCAAACTATGATCGTATCGATAAAAACCTCGGCAACCCCAATCAAACCTTGATAAATCGGTCCAGGCGTCTGCGCCGCGGCATGTGCTATCGGGGCCGAGCCGAGTCCGGCCTCGTTCGAGAGAATACCGCGTCGCGCGCCGAATTGAAGCGCTTGTCGAACTGTTGCCCCCAGAAATCCTCCAGTGGCTGCCGCCGGAGTGAATGCGGATTCGAAGATCAACAAGAATGCTTGAGGAATTAGAGAAATATTGGCCACCAGCACAATGAATCCAAAAGCGAAATAGACGACAAGCATCGTTGGGACCAGACGCGAGGCAACGGCACCAATTCGCTTGATTCCTCCCAGAATGACCAGAGCAACAAACACCGTTATCACAATTCCGGTAACCAGTGGCGGAATACCAAACTCACTGTGAAAAGCGGATGACATGGCGTTACTCTGCATCATGTTTCCCGTGCCGAAGAGTGCCGCAAAGGCACCACACACCGCAAACATTCCGCCAAGCAATCTGGAAGAGGAAGAATCTCCCAATCCATAGCGAATGTAATACATAGGGCCGCCCGCGATGGTGCCATCCGGGTGTTTCTCACGAAATCTTACGCCGAGCACGGCTTCACTGTACTTTGTCGCCATGCCGAGAAGTCCGCAAACCCACATCCAGAAGATGGCGCCGGGACCTCCCCAGAACAGCGCTGTTGCAACCCCTGCGATGTTTCCGTTGCCGACCGTCGCCGCCAGTGCCGTCGATAGTGCCGCAAAGGGTGTAACATCGCCCTCTCTGTCGCCTTTGGATCGCGACTTCTTGCTGAAAGTAATCCGCAGCGCCGTGCCCAACCTTCGGAATTGCAGGAATCCTATCCGGAAAGTGAGCAAGAGGCCGACGCCGAACAAGACGGGAACCATATAGGTCCAGATCAGGGCGGCGGCGCTATCGACCCAGACCGCGAGTTGATCGATAAAACTTGGCGCCATCAAGGATTCTCCTCTAGCGGTTGCCGTTTGAAGCGTCGTCTATGCCTGGCTGAAGATGGGTTCAACCGGGATCGCGTGTTCTCCCGACGGACAGGGTAAAGGCCGCCCGGTGAAGGGTCAAGCGACTCGGCGGCGACTCGGCGGCTCCGTCGGATCGGGATTGCGCACGCGACGACCCGCGTTCTCCGGAGGATTCGGCGTACCATGGCGACGCTGGTGCGATTCGGTCCTCCGCCTCGGTGACGGTTCCCGGCGCGAGTACCCGGCCGCGCCCGAGTCTCCCGGCTTACGCCAGGAGACGAGACCGAGGCGGGGCCACGCCTTGACACCCCTAGGCGGTCCACTTAGCCTTGCCCTTAGGAACCATGCATGACACAACAGACCGGCTCTCGACCCAGGGAGGAGGTGAAGCGCTATGAAACGGACACGGAAAACTTTGTTGCGACGCTCCTTTCTCGCGGCGGGTGGCGCAACCTCCGCCGTTACCCTCCTTCCGCCGAGCCCGGCGGGCCGCACCGGCTTCACTCCCGCCGCGGGGATCGTCGTCGCCGCGACGACTCGGAGTGAAACCCGGGGCGAAGGCGAGATGGTAACCATCTCCAAGGCCGAACTGAGCGACAAGATCAAGGGCGGCTGGGCGGGGCAGGTTATCGGCTGCACTTATGGAGGACCCACCGAATTCCGGTTTAACGGAACCATGATCCACGATCGCGTCCCCATACCCTGGGATGACTCGCAGATGCTCTGGTGGTACGACCACGCTCCCGGCTTATACGACGACGTGTACATGGATCTCACATTCGTCGACGTTTTCGAGAAGCATGGGCTGGACGCTTCCGCCGAGCGGCATGCATTGGCCTTCGCTCATGCCGAGTACCCCCTCTGGCACGCCAACCAGGCGGCCCGATACAACATTCTCAACGGAATCATGCCCCCGGCATCCGGTCACTGGAGGAACAACCCCCATGCCGATGACATCGACTTTCAGATCGAAGCCGACTTCGCCGGTTTGATGTCGCCCGGTATGGTCAGGTCCGCCTGTGAAATATGTGACAAGATCGGTCACATCATGAACTACGGCGACGGCCTTTACGGTGGAGTGTATGTGGCGTCGCTCTACGCTTTGGCTTTCGTGTATGACGACATAGCGCTCGTGGCGCGCGAAGCCATCAAGAGCGTCCCTCCGGAGAGTGAGTTTCACCAGTGCATCGCCGACGTGATCCGCTGGCATGAACGATATCCCGCAGACTGGAAGCGCACCTGGTTCGAAGTTCAGAAGAAATGGTCCTTCGATAAGGGGTGTCCGGACGGCGTCTTCAGGGCGTTCAACATCGACGCGAAACTCAATGCCGCCTATATTCTTATCGGCTTGCTTTACGGCAACGGCGATTACGGCACGACCATTGATATCAGCACGCGCTGCGGGCAGGACTCGGACTGCAATCCAGCGAACGCCGGCGGGATTCTGGGAACGATGCTGGGCTACAGTCGAATCCCGGAATACTGGAAGCAGGGGCTAGGCAAAGTGGAGGACAGGAATTTCATCTACACCGAAATGTCCTTGAACAAGGTATACGAGATCGGCCTGGGCCACGCGGTCGAAATGATCAAGACAAATGGGGGCGGAGAGAATGGAGACACCCTAGCCATCAAGTATCAGACTCCCAGTCCCGTGGCGATCGAGATCGGGTTCCGCGGCGTCTATCCGACACAAAGGAGGCGCCTGGGCGGCGCACTTGGCAAAGACACGTCGGAACAGGCTTTCGAGATGCGGGGATGTGGATTCGTGGTGGCGGGAAGAGCCGTAAAGGACAGTCCACAGCCGCACGCGACCCTTGCCGTGGATGTTTTCGTCGACGATCGTCTGCTGGAGACGGCGAAAATGCCCACCAATTCCGTCATTCGAAAGCACGAGGTGGCCTGGAACTACGATCTTCCCGAGGGAGATCACCGCATTCGCTTGGCGGCAAAGGACATTCCGGAAGGGTACGGTGTGGAGTTGAACGACGCGATCGTGTATTCGACGCGGGACCCCGGCCCGGCCAATTATTGAGATTCGGCATTCCGGTCTTCTGCGGTTGAACGGCTCGACGGACCCCTCAATCGACGACTCGGCAGGTGCCGTCCTCGCAACGCAGAGTCAATCGCATCCCTTCCAGCAGCCCCCCACGGCTGTCGCGCCCCGTCAGCGTGACCTGGAGGACACGGCCATCGTCCTCGACCTCCATGAGTCCGAACTGCTGTTTCTTGACCCACGAGAAGAGACGAAAAACCCTTCGGGGCACCGTCCCATGCGAATAGGGGCCCCCTTTGATGCGGGGATATCGATCCAGAGGCGCCGCGTGCACCACCGGGAAGCCCCGCTCGCCGGGTTCGCGGTCGGAGGCATAGTTGGAGTGGGTTCCGTCATCGATCGCCACCATGTGACCGTCCCCGCTCAGGACCAGAAGGCGGTCGACCAGGTTCAAGTCCTTGATCCGGTCGGCGATCGACGTCCGCTCCCAATGATAGGGCGCCCATCCGTGCCGGCCGTCCTCGTCCCCCTTGGTGATCCAGGGAACCGCATTGACCCAGACCACAAGGGCATATTGCCCGGCCCGCTTCAACTCCTCGAACAGCCACTCCCGCTGGGCCGCGCCCAACATGCTCTTGCCGGGTCCATCCGGCTCATCCTCCGGATCCCGCGCGGCGCGGACATCGGTCAGGATGAACCGAATCCGTCCCGCGCTGAAAGCCTGTTGGATCGACTCCACGGTACCTTCGGTCCGCGTCAACGGGTAGTGGGGAACGTACTGTTGGTAGACGGCCAGGGCCGCCTCCCTGCCGGGAGCCGTGCGATCGGCGTCGTCGGGTCCGTAGTCGTGGTCGTCCCAGATATAAGCGACGGGAACCGAGCGGTACAGGGCAGACTGACGGGGAGAGGCCAAGACTCGCTCGAAGGCGGATCGGAAGGCTGCGGGTCGGTTCACATCGATGTTCTCGTAGTGGAAGTCTCCCATGTGAATGAACAGGAGGGGATCGAGATCGAGAACGGTGGAGAAGATTCGGTGGTTCGAGCCGGTCGAGGCGCAGGACCCGAAGACCGCGCGAAAGGACATGGGGCCGTCGTGGAAGGTGCGAAACCGGCCGACCAGACTCCTCCGCCCGCCCGCCTCCACAGCGAAGTAGTGGACGCTGTCCGACTTCAGTCCGGTCAACTCGAAAGTGGCCACTCCGGAAGCATCGGGCCGAGTCCGATCGCCCTTCGACGGGACGAACGGGTCCGCGAGACCCGCATCCCGGCTGAGAACCAGACGTATCTCCTGATCCGGATCTGAGACCCCAGCCTTGACCACAGCGGACTCGGCGGTCACCCCGCCGGACCAGACCCACCGAACGGCCAAGTTCTCCGGGCCGGCCGCGCCGGAAAGGACCTGTATAAGAGTCGCCGCGGCGAGCGACATCCAGAAACAAGAAGCACCCCAGCCACGTCTACTCACGTCCGGAATCTTCCCTCAGAGCCTTCCATCCCCAAGCCGGATCGACTTCGGACGGGTCGATACCCTCGAACAGGATGCGACGGACGCGCCCCGACTGTCCTCCGACTGAGGAAGTTTCCGCCTGGAAACCATGTCTTATCGAATGTCACCTGAAAACTGTGCTATTTTTGGCGCCGTTTCACAACTCTGAATTAGAGGAGGAGGGACCCCCATGATCGTCACGTGCGTCTACGTCCACGTCAAACGGGAACATGTCGACGACTTCATCGAGGCCACGACACGCAACCAGGAGGGGTCGGTGAGGGAACCGGAGAACCTGCGGTTCGACGTCCTGCAGGCGGCCGACGATTCCGCACGATTTCTGCTTTACGAGGCCTATGCCTCGGAGGAGGCCGCGGCGAGGCATAAACAAACCGATCACTACCTGACGTGGCGGGACCGTGTGGCCGACTGGATGGCCGAGCCGCGTAAAGGAGTCCGCTACCGATCACCGAGCTGACGGGGAGGAGTCCTCCTCCAACTGGTGGTCGTCGCCTCCCGTCGGTGGCGGTGAAGACTCGGCGCAGGATGTCGCCCAGGCGCTCGGCGC